>JAQUUX010000100.1 GCA_028693705.1 Lachnospiraceae bacterium
TGCTTTCTGAAATGCAATTACTAATATAGGGATTAAGATTAACTGCACAATGATACCGGGAATGGCTGTGGTAAATCCGCCTGCAATAAATGCTGCCAGGGAAAACTCCACACCAAACAGTCCCGCCATAACAAATCTGACTATTCCCCATACGACTCTGCCCGCAAGCATTGCTCCAATCAAGCTTATATATACATCCGACAGTTTCTTTTTGGATCTCATAAACAATAAACCGGATATCAGTCCGTAGGTTCCCAGTTCAAATGCCATCGCTGTTCCAATAGGAAAAATTGGAGGCATACCAAATAAAAAAAAGCGTAATATAGGTGCTATGATACCAACCACCAGACCATACTGCCATCCACATACCATTCCTGCCAATAATACAGGCAAGTGCATTGGACAAAGGGCATTTCCAATCTGCTGCATCTGCCCTGTTATAAAGGGCAGTAGCAGACACAGTGCCAATGCTGCTCCCGACATAGTCAATTTACGAATACTATTACTGTTTTTACTCATTCTTCTTCCCCACTCTTTCTTTTCTTTACCAATGATCCTTTTGACATAAAAAAAACATAAACTCCCTTCTGGAAATCTATGTCTTCTGACATACGCTCTCGCAAACTTCTTGTCTGCATTGTTATAAATATATCATAGTCCGTTCTTCCAGTCAAGTCAGCTGGAGTTCTCCGTTTTCGCTTTCTTTGGTTGGAACTGATAATGTTACATCGCCATTATAGGTATACAGTATTTTTACACCTTTCTCCTTCAGCTTTTGTACCAACTCCGGCTCTATCGTCGAATTGTCAGCTGCGCATATCACACCATAGGAAAAAGTCGTATGCTCTACAAAATCCAATAATGCATCATAACAATCTCCGTGATGCGGCAATTTAATCAGATCATACGCCGGATCTGCTATCTGACTGAATTCCTCGGTTCGCTTGCCCAGCGCATCTCCCATGAACAGAAAAGACTCATCTCCATAATAAAAGCTGGTGATCATGGAATAATTATTTTCATTTTTATACGCAGTCTGCTTAGATACACTTAACTTAACAGAACCACCTTCTACCGCAATGTTCCGGTCTGCTGTCAGTTTTTCAAAAGGTGTCTCTGTAGCATGTACAGCATCCTCCAGGTTCTGATAATACTCAGAATTTTCCGAATAATCAGGACCAAATACCTGCTTTACATGAAACTGCCTGATGATATTTGCAGCACTGCCAATGTGATCCTTATCATAATGACTCAGTAGCAGATAATCTATCTGCTCAATTCCATTTTCCTGCAGTGTCTGACGTATTTTTGTAAAGTCATCGGCATCTGCCGTATCCTGTACAATCACAAAATCATCGGACTGTATTAGAACACAGTCTGATTTACCGGTCTCCAAAAAAGTAATATTCAATCCCTGGCGTTCCGGCTTTTGTTTCTCGGCAAACTGTTGCAGTATCAAAAATGCTAACAGGAGTACCACACATATTAATAATACAATCCAGTATTCACGATGCTTCATAGAACCTCTTTTCCGTTTAGAATATTACCTGTACCAGCAACATATAGAAAACAGTGCCGCCACCGATACTAAGCAGCACATTTCCCTTGAACTTCTGTAACAAGAGAACTGCCAGAATCGCCAATGCCTCCGGTAGTCCATGGGGCGCAGCCGACAGTGAAACATCTTTCAGACAATACACTACCAAAAGTCCCATCATGGCAGGAGGCAGAACTTTTCCAAGATAGGTTACCAGCTCCGGTGGTTTCTTATTATCCGGAAATAAGATAAATGGCGTAAACCTGGTGATCATAGTCCCCAAAGCTACCGCCCCGATCATGATCAAAGTCTGTAATGGTGTTAAGAACATATTCTTTTCCTCCCTGCTAACAATGCTGCCAGAATCAGAATCATGGAAGGAATAACCAGATTCGTACCAAACACGCATAAGGCGGCAACTGCTGCCAGCACACCGATGACACCGGATATCCGATTTTCTTTCTTACGGATCTGTTCATAGAACAATACCACGAATAATGCCGTCAAGGCAAAGTCCATTCCCTTTGTATTAAAGGTGATCAGGCCTCCCATTACACTGCCGATCAAAGTTCCCAGAACCCAGTACATGTAATCCATAGCTGAAATAGCAAAATAAAAATACTTAGGCTCCACGTCTTCAGGCGGTTCTGCACTATAGCAGACAGAAAATGTCTCATCACATAACCAGAAAATAAAAAAGAAACGGAACTTTCCCATTCCCTTATATTTGTCCAGCATGGAGATTCCGTAAAATAAATGTCTGGCATTTACCATAATACTCAGTAATAATGCCTGTAACGGGTCAAATGCCACTGTAAGCAATGTAATAGCCACATACTGCATGCTGCCGCAAAAAGCAATTGCACTCATTAATACTGACCATATAGGTCCGTAGCCTTTTGTTTCCATTAAAATACCATAGGCAATTCCCAGTACCATAAATCCTGTTAATACAGGTATGGTGTGTGGAAATGCCTTCTTAGCCGCATAAAGCAGCTTGTTTTTTCTCGTTTTCATCTTCGAAGTTAATCCCTTTTATGTAAACTTGTTTCTTTCAAATTTATATCACATATTATTTACAGCAATTGACCCAAGGTTTCCACTTCCTCAGATGTTGTTGCCCAACTGGTACAAAAACGGACTATAGTATGATTTTCATCTTTGGCTTCCCAGAAACTGAAAGATACTTTTTCTTCCAGTTCCTTGATCTTATCATTGGATAATTCCACAAAAATCTGATTGGTTGGAGAATTCAAAAATAATTTGTACCCTTTTTGCACCAGTAATTCTTTGATCCGGTTAGCTCGAATAATGGCATTCCCGGAAATCTTCAAGTATAAATCATCTGTAAATAAAGTATCGAACTGTATACCCAGAAGTCTGCCTTTTGCCAGCAATCCACCATGCTGCTTAATCATCGTAAAGAAATGAGGTATTTTGGTACCGGGTGTCACAACTACCGCTTCACCAAATAAAGCCCCCACCTTGGTCCCGCCAATATAGAAAACATCACATGCAGTTGCAAGTTCTGAAAGTGTCATGGTGTTTTCTTCTGCTGCCAGTCCATAGCCCAGTCTGGCACCATCTACAAATAACGGGATCTGATATTGTCTGCATACCTTGTGAATCTGTTCCAATTCTTCTTTTGTATACAATGTACCTAATTCTGTAGGGAAAGAAATATAAACCATCCCCGGATAAACCATGTGTTCATTATTGGCATCTGCATGGAATACCGTAAGATAATGTTCCAGTGTCTCTGCCTGCAGTTTTCCATCCTGTCCCGGTAATTGGATTACCTTATGTCCCGTGGCTTCGATTGCTCCAGCCTCGTGTACGCTGACATGACCGCTATCCACAGCAATCACACCCTCATAATTTCTAAGCAGGCTGTCAATTACTGTGGTATTCGTCTGGGTTCCACCTACCAGGAAAAATACTTCTGCATCTTCCATACCACAGGCTTTTCTAATCTTTTCCCTTGCACTTTCACAATAAGGATCTGTACCATAGCCTGTTGTTTTCTCCAGATTGGTCTGCATCAGCTTTTCTAAGATCAGCGGATGTGCTCCTTCCATATAGTCACTGTCAAAATATAATTTTTCCATCATTTTCTCCACATCATTATTATATTAACTCATAGAAAATTATTATAAGGGATTTCTCCCGCAGAAACAACTATACCAATAAAAAAACCGAATGTGCACTCTTCTTATGAAAAGGGACACATCCGGTTTATTATCATTGTCTTTCTTATTGACGATGCATGGAGAATGACTTCATGTCATAGTTACCCAGATTCTCATGGATACCACGCTCATCTGCTTTTGCAAGCAGGGCATCGCGGGATCTCTTAGAGGATAACTGATCATTGAAGGAACTTGGTCCTCCCACACAGCCACCTTCACATACCATACCTTCAATAAAGTCTTCCGGCAGCTTTCCAACCTTCATCAGCAGTAATGCTTTCTTACATTCCTGAGCACCATTTGCTTTACATACCTTGGCATCAATCTGTTCGTCAGATTCTTTCATACTCTGTAATACAGCAGCAGTTACACCACCTGCATTTGCAAAGCGCTTTCCATAAATGGAAGATTCCTGATATGTATTCTCAACCGGCTCAAGGATGACATCCTTTGCCTTCATAATGGCACGAATTTCACTATAAGTTAAAACATAATCCGCATTGCCGTCAATCTTCTGGTCAACAACTTCTGACTTCTTGGAAATACATGGTCCGATAAATACAGTTACTGCATCCGGATCCTGTGCCTTTACCAGTCTGGAAACCGCACACATCGGAGAAACAGTAGTAGAAACCTGATCTGCAAGTTCCGGGAAATGTTTTCTCACCATATTAACAAATGCAGGACAGCAGGAAGTAGTCATCTTCTTACCTTCCTTATAAGCCTCGCTCCATTCCTCAGCTTCATAAGCAGCGGTCATATCTCCGCCAAGACCAACTTCGATTAAGCCATCAAAGCCAACCTCTTTTATGGCTTTCTTCCAGCTTTCCATGGTAATATCTTCGCCAAACTGACCCTCTGTCGCAGGCGCAACCATAGCATATACTTTTTTATCTGATTTCAGAGCTTCGATAACGTCTACAATAAAGGTTTTAGAACCGATAGCACCGAAAGGACATTTATGGATACATAATCCGCAACGAATACATTTCTTCTCATCAATAACTGAAATACCATGCTCATCATAAGTGATAGCATCTACCGGACAGCTGAATTTACAAGGTCTCTTCAGATCGGCAATAGCATGGTAAGGACAGGCTTTAGCACACTTTCCGCATTCCTTACATTTTGCAGCATCGATATGTGAACGATGTCTGCCGGCCTCAATTGCACCAAAGTTGCAGGCATTGATACAAGCCTTACCAATACAGTTCTGACAGTTATCTGTTACAACATAACGTGAAATCGGACAATCCTCACAGGCAGAGCTGATAACCTGGATTACATTACCGTCATCTGTAGTACCCGGTGCTTTACCTTCTGCCAGACGAACTCTCTGACGGATAATCTCTCTCTCTTTATAAATACAACAACGAAATCTTGGTGTAGGTCCCGGAATCAGGTCCATCGCAATATTATCACGTTTCTCTTCCAGCTCACCGGCGAATGCCAGCTTTGCCACTTCATACAATACATCATGTTTAATTTGAATCACATTTTCGTCTGCGTACATCGTAATCTCCCTCACTGTTCTCTCTTTAAAATAATCACAGTTTACGTATTATTGTTAATTTTTTAACATCGACAGAATTATAACGTATTCTATTTTTAAATGGAAGTGGTTTTTTGTATTTCTTTAGGTACTTTTATAAAAAATATCCATCATTTCCCTTGTCAGACTGATTTCACCCTCTCCATGAGGTACCTGATCGCGTTTTACCCACTCTGCCACGGCCAGTTCATTCTCATCCATACGGATCTCTGTACTACCATCCACCTCGGCAAAAAATCCCATTAACAGGGTGCCGGAAAAAGACCAGGGCTGACTTTTGTAATACCGAATATTTTTTACTTTTAGCCCAACCTCTTCCATTACTTCCCTGGAAACAGTTTCTTCTATGGTCTCCCCGATTTCTGTAAATCCGGCTACTAATGCATATCTTTTATAATCTCCGGCTGCATATTTGGTCAGCAATAACTGATCTCCATTAGTAATACCTACGATAACAGCCGGACTAATCCTTGGATAAACGGCCTGACCACAATCGGGACACTGCATCATTCTCTCCTGGTGACTATGTACCAAATTACTTCCACAGCGACTGCATATACGGTTATCCCGATACCACTGATACAGCTGATAAGCTGTAATACCGGCAAAAGCCCGGAATCCGTATTTCTTTTCCCTGAATATACTCACTGCTTCCCATTGGTAAACTTTGGTAATACCTTCCGGTACATATTCTTCCCGGCATTCCTGACTGTCCGCCAAACGATTCTGTCTGGAATGCTCCGGCACCCTGCCCAGAAAATAATCCTGCTCATCAATTGTAAACAAATAGGTAAAACTTTTCTCCCTTACGCACACAGGTACTTCTTTATACGAAAGATAAAGTAACGCTGTTTCTGTTTTGTTTACCAGAACTTTTCCATGGTGAAACAACATGACCAGGCTGTTTTCATTAATTTTCTTTTCTTCGTAATGGTTATCATATCGGTGCGGTGCAATATCCTGTATCATATAAGTGCCTTTCTGATTGTATACTTTTCTGCTTAGGTTTGCTCCGTTATAATCGTTATCCTGATTATCCTTTGCTATATTTTCGTTTCAGCCGATTCAGTCCAACTCCCATTTCGATAAACAGCGCACTGTATACCAGAAACATAGCTGCAAAGAACCAGAAAAAGAAAGTGCTAAATGTTGCAGTTTCGGAATGTTCACTCGACATACCGGTGAATTGCAATACAAGCTGTGGCAATATACAGCACAAAAAGATAAAAGCCAGCGGAACCAGGCGTCTTTTGGTCACCCGTCCAAGCAAATCTATTTTGGATTCCATGTCACTGAATATCTCATTATCTTCATCCGCTTCATCTGCCAGCTTTCTAAAATAACTCCAGCCGTTCACATCAAATAAATATTCCCAGCCGCAATCTGTAAAGATCTGTATGTAGCTGTCTTTATTCTCCTTCTTTACCTCTGCAAAGTCAAGGCGATACACCATATCCTCCGGATCACATGCTTCAAAAACATAAAAACATGGTAAAACAAATTTCTTTAATTGAAATCCTTTTCTCTGCTGTTCACGTAAGAATGCTTCTTCCTTTTCAAAATCTGCTATTGTATAATATCTTGATAAAATCATTCCATTTTTCGTCTTCATCTGCTCCCCTCTACTTTCCTACTGCAGTTTCACCCTTGCTGTTACGGTATAAGCGCTCAATTCGCTTTACTTCCAACTGTAATATTTCTGTGCCCAGCGGTGTGCTCTGATATATTTTCCTTTTTTCTTCTTCCCTGATAAAAGAAATCAACCCATCCTTTTCCATTTTGGAAAGTGTCCCATACATGGTGCCCGGACTAATGACGATTTCTCCATCCGTCATATCCTTCACCCTTTGTACAATGTTATAGCCGTGCATTTCTTCCTGTAGGCAAAACAAAATATAAAATCCCGTTTCCGTCATAGGAACATATACTCGTTTTAATTTTTCTTCCATATGCTTCCTTCCATGTTAAATTTCTTTCCATATTGTGTTTTATTTTATATCATGTGTTGCAACACATATTTCGATATAAAAAAATCCACGGTATTGCAGTTCGATATATCGTGCTACGATATATTTATATCGCACCTCGATATATTTGTCAACTGCAAACTGTGGATTTTTATGCTTCTGAATAAATGCCTGCTTTATCCAACGCTTTCAGATAAGTCTTCGCATCCCTGCTGGCGATCAATTCTTCCGGAAAATGAATCTCCTCCAGCATTTCCAGACAATGATCAAATTTTCCAATAAAACAGGATACATGTGCATCTGTCCCCAGTGAAACCGAAACACCCAATTCCGCGCATCTTACAGCAATATTCCTGCAATTGTCAATTGCCTTACCTGTTTTATCAAAGCTGTGTTCATTGATTTCTATCAGACGTCCTGTTTGCTTTGCGTGTAACAGTACAGTGTCCAGATCAAAGGGAACACAGGCTCTGCCAACGTGTCCCAGAATAAATACTTTAGGCTGTTCCATTGCCCTGCAATACATATCTGTTGTCTGTCCTATAGTAGCGCCTTCTGTGAAAGACCTCTTATGAATACTGGCAATCACATAATCCTGCCTGTTAATGATGCGCTGACTCAGTTCTTCCGGCTGTTCAAATTTCTCGCCCAACATAGAATAGAGCAACGAAACCCCATGACCATACAGATGTCCTTCCAGATCCACAATATCAGCTTCCACTCCACGTAATAGCTTTACTCCATGCCATTGTCTTGGCCACATATCCTGATTATATAAATATTGAAAATCCCGTATGTCATTTCCCGGGTAAAGCATACAGCCAAAATGATCTGTACTGGCTAACAATTCCAACCCCTGTTCTGCTGCTGCCCTGACATTTTCCTCAATGGTAGAGTAAGCATGTCTGGAATATAAAGTATGGGTATGTGTGTCACAGGTTATTTTCTTCATTTGCTTGTCTCTTTCTTTTTTTCGTAATACAATTTTCTTCTATT
>JAQUUX010000101.1 GCA_028693705.1 Lachnospiraceae bacterium
GAGTAGGTAATCCATATCGCATTCCTAATCTACGTTTTTTGTTATGAAAGCCGTAGGTCTATTAAAGTTACCCTTCTGTATGAAAAATAAATCAAAATACTTCTTGACTATTTACCAAATTGCTTTATTTCTACAATCAATTCGTGTGGGAGGCACACAATAGCCCCCGGTTCTCCCTCAGACAAGGGATAGGTGTGGACACAGATCTGATCCGGACAGGAAGCTTCTGTCATACTCACGCTCCCGTCCCGAATCTTCACCGTATTAGTCCCGCCATCGGCCTCCACCTGTATGACCTGGTTTTGATGCAGATCATACGTCCCGTAGACCTCGCCATTTTGGGTTATGATCACTTTGGTACCGCTGACAGCCATCAGTCGTATTACGATAAATGATACCAGGACAATCAAAAGAGCACCCCCGATCATGATTCTGTCACCTTTCTTTACCATGTGATTCCTTTCTTTTTTCATAGATATATTACAGTAAGCTGAAAATCATATATACAATCCCCAGCATTACCATTTCCACAGGAATTCCTTCCAAATGGTTGTCGGTGTCTGCAAAAGCAAGTTTTTTTCTAAGGGTAAGATAAACCACGCCCACAGTGACAACACCAACTGCCATACCGGCAAGTTCCGGTACATGATTCCATACAAAAGGCACTTCCAGCAAAATCGCCGGAACACATACCCAGAGTGCAGCATTTGGCTCACTCTTAGTCTTTAACAGACCATTTATCAAAGCTACTGCAAGTCCTGCTCCTACCAGTGCAATCATCGGCTTTCCAAAAGCAGTAGATACAACAGGTGCTTCCGCAAGTTCATAGCCAAATACTGCTGCACCTGCCAGGTATTCCCTAATAGCCGCAAATAATACATAGACGCCATAGGCTATCGCATCTGCAAACAGTATGGCATTATAATCTGTCTCTGCCTGCTCTGCACCATACTTTGTTTCATTATGTTTTACAAGAAGCAGACCAAGAACTGCAAAGCCTACTACCTGTTTCAGTTCCGGTATAATACCTGCCAGGGTGCACATCACATAGATCACACCACAGGTAAGGGCTGCACCGATACCGCTGATCGTCTGCCCATATTGTTTATTAGAAAATTCCCGAAGCACGCATTGCAGAACATCACTGAAGATCAGGCCGATTCCCACAATCATTGCCTCCTTCATGCCGGCAGAGAATAGCACCATTGCCAATGCGAAAGCTTCCATGGGATATTTTATTTGTTTCGTCATGCTCCCTTTTCCTTTCCTAGTTGGCATCCACATAATCAGATGCTGTCTGTCCTGCGATACGTCCAAATACGACGATATCCGCAACAGCATTTCCGCCAAGACGATTTCCTCCATGAACACCACCGGTTACTTCGCCTGCTGCGAATAAGCCAGGGATTACCGTACCTTCTGTAGAAATAACTTCTGTGTTGGTATTAATCTCTACGCCACCCATTGTATGATGAATACCGGGTGCAATCTTGATTGCATAATAAGGAGCCGGTGAAAGGTCATTGTCCATACCGGTATCACGGCCAAACTCTGCGTCAGACTGATTAGCAACTGCTTCATTCCATGTGCTTACTGTTTCAGC
Source organism: Lachnospiraceae bacterium (assembly GCA_028693705.1). Taxonomy (GTDB): domain Bacteria; phylum Bacillota; class Clostridia; order Lachnospirales; family Lachnospiraceae; genus JAQUUX01. Next base: position 1,604 of record JAQUUX010000101.1, read on the forward strand.
CAGAGTAGCCGGATCGATTTCCAGTGCTTCTGCCAGTTCTTCCACAGTTTCTGCTTCTACAACGATACCATTCTTAATGTATTTCTCAGTAGCTGAAAGTCCTTCTCTCAAACGCTGGTCAAAGATAACATAAGCATAGTCACCTTCCTGCTCTAACTCTGCTGCAGATACCACGTCTCTGGTCTGTAATTCGTCTGTAAAACGCTTACCGGACTGATTTACCAGGATCGCACCATCACCACGAACACTTTCTGTAATCAGCATACTGGTATTCTGTTCTACTGTCGGATGAAGCTGGATCTGTTCCATGTCAACCAGTGCAGCTCCAACTGCCTCTGCCATAACGATACCGTCACCGGTTGCTCCCGGTGCATTTGTTGTAACAGTTCCTCTTAAATCTTCGCGATATGAACAGTACATATCTTCATTCGCACCGAAACCGCCTGTCGCCAGGACAACTGCTTTTGCATTGATTGTATAATCTTTATCTGATGATTCTGCCTTTACGCCGACAACTTTGTCTCCTTCTGTGATAAACTCGGTTGCTTTTGTTTCCAGATAAATTTCAATTCCCAGATCTTCTACTGTTTTGGAAAATGCGCTGACAAGATATTCTCCTACACCGGAACCATCTTCCGGTGCGTGGATTCTCGCATTGGTGGCTCCGCCAGAGAAAGAAACCTTAGGCAGCGGTGCACCGATGGAATCCAGCCAGTCAATTGCGGATGCAGACTGTTCTGCCATGGTAGTAACCAGATCAATATTATTTAACTCTTTTCCACCCTTCATGGTGTCTTCAATAAACTGTTCTACTGAATCTTCAATATTCTGTTCTGCCTGGTAATGAGTTTCTGCTGCATTCATACCACCGGTTGCTTTTGTGGTATTTCCACCAACGTAAGGCATCTTTTCCAGAATAATGACATTTTTGCCAGCCTGCTTTGCCGTAATGGCTGCGGACATACCTGCACCGCCTGCACCGATGACAACCACGTCAACATCAATTGTTTCTTCTGTTTTTGCAGCAGTTTCTGTTGCCGCACCTGTAGTGCTATTTAAAGCATCTGCTGAAACACCTGCTTCACCAAGTGCGTTAGTGATTGCCAGAATAACCGCATTGGTAGAAACAGTAGCTCCGGAAATTGCATCTACATTAAGAGACTGTGCTGCCAGAACCTTTTCCGGGATCTTTTCTACTGCAACAGATCCAAGACCTTCCGTCTCACTGTCTCCAGTTACCTGAATATCAGTGATAACGCCATCTGCAATTGTTACATCAGCAACGATTTCTCCACCAAAACCGGTTGCACTTCCTGTATAAGTACCGTCTGCAACGCCTGCCAACGGACCTTCTGCAGCCGCTGTACCTTCACCCGCTGTTCCTGTCGCTGCACTGTCAGTTCCGTTTCCGGCTCCTGTAGGACTGGCTACACGTACGCCTGCAATTACTACAAACATCATTGCCACTACAAGTACCAGTGATAATATTCCCTGCCATTTTTGATTTTTCATATGTTTTTATTACCTTCCTTCTTCCATTCCATATATATGTTTCTGTTTTAGCTGTTCCAGTAATACACTCATGCAGTTCACGATCAAAATTGCATAGCATACACCCTCTGGAAAAGATCCCAGGACACGCATTACTACCACAATCGCACCTGCAAGTACGCCTAAAATCCAGTTTCCTTTTCGGGAAGCAAAATTATAATCGGTTAACATAAAGCATCCGCCCAATATCAGTCCACCGGAAAACAAATGATACAGCGGATCCTGTCCTGCGATTACCGTCAAAAGCAATACTGTCGCAAAAAAAGATAAGCTTACCATTACGTTTACTTCTTTTTTGATTACCAGATAAGCAAAACCGATCAGTAACAAAAGAGCACTTGTCTCTCCCAATGCACCAGGTATTTTTCCCAGAAAAGCATCCATCAGAGAAAATCCGGCTTCACCGCCATGTTTAATGTTACTTAATACGGTCGCTCCTGCTACTGTATCTACATCCATTGGCATCACATAGGACATCATCTTCGCCGGATAGACCAGCATAATGAAAAGTCTGCCCACAAGAGCCGGGTTGAACACATTGCTTCCAATTCCGCCAAATATCTGTTTTACCACAATGATGGCAAATATATCTGCCAGTATGATTACCCAGATCGGTGTGGTGGAAGAAACATTAAAAGCAATCAAAATACCTGTTACGATTGCACTATAGTCACGAATTGTCACTGTTTTATGATGAAGGATCTGCCACAGTGCTTCTGCCAAAATACAGGTACATACACTGACTGTGATCAGCAAAAGAGCCTGTATGCCAAAGAATACTACTGCCCCAATACCAGCCGGTACCAGCGCCAGGCAGACATCACCCATGATCCCTGCTGTAGTCTTTTTCGTTCTCAGATGGGGGTTATATAATTCTCTATCCACGGGTAGCCTCCTCTCGTAATTTCATTCGCACGGTATCTCTGGCAGTTACTATGGTATGTGTTAGTTCACGCTTGGAAGGACACACATAAGAGCAGCAGCCACAGCCGATACATTCCGTCGCATTTAAAGTCTGGCATAAAGAAATATTTTCTTTCCTCATTGCCGCATCGATTTTGAAAGGAGTCAGTCCTGCCGGACAGGCATCTTCGCAGCTGCCGCACCTGATACAGCCTGATTCTGCTGTATGTGTGCCTGCTAAAACTACCAGACCACCGGATACTTTGCTCACAGATTCGCCAGTCACTTTTGTGATCTGTTCTGCTGTCAGATCTTCTCCGATACATCTGCCGGTCATCGGACCACCCAGGATCACTTTATTTTTAGGATTTTTCACATCTCCGGCTGCACGTACCAGCTCGCCAATATCGGTTCCCAAAGGTACCAGATAATTGCCCGGCTCCTGCACATCTCCGGTAATGGTAATGCAACGGCTGATCAATGGACGATTTCCCAGTACCATATCTGCTGCCGCTTTTGCTGTCTGTATATTGGAAACAATAGCTCCCACAGAAGAAGGCAGCTTTCCGGTCGGGATCTCAACTCCCATAGTTGCTGCAATCAGCTGTTTCTCACCGCCCTGAGGATATCTGGTTGGTAATAATACAATAGAAATGCCTGTCTCGTGCCCCTTTAATAAGAATTCCAGATATTCCTTACAATGTGCTTTATTATCTTCCATACAGATCACTGCCTGTTCTGCTCCAGCCGCCTTTTTCAGAAGCTGTACGCCATTTAAAACAGCCATTCCCTGTTCTAACATCACATGCTCATCACAGGATAAAAAGGGCTCACACTCTGCTGCATTGATCAGCACATGCGTAATCTGATCCTTTGTCTCGTACTTCAAATGTGTAGGAAAACCTGCGCCTCCCATACCTACAAGACCACCTTTTTCAAGCTGTTCGATAACAGTGTCTCTGGTAAATGCAGAAACATCTGCCCATTCTTTATAATAAGTAGCTGCTTCATCAACCAGATTACATGCCTCTGTTTTAATTTCACAGAACTGATCATCTGCCGCAACGACAGTACCTGTTACAGATGAGTGGATTGCCGCACTCATAAAATGTGCCGATTCTCCAATGATCTGTCCCTGTTCTACCCTATCTCCCGGTTTTACCACGCAGGTACAGGCTGGTCCTAAGCCCTGTTTCATGCAAATTCTGACGCTTTCAGGAACATAGCTGATAATCTTCTTATCTGCTGTCAAAGCCTTGTCCCATCCATCCGTCGGGTGAATGCCACCGAAGAATTTCGGTTGTTCTTTTCCCATATCTGCCTCACTTTCTTCATTGTTAAGATTTTCACAGATAATATAACATAGAAAGGTAAGGCAAACAACAAATCATAACAAATTTTAAGATTATTAAGATTGGAATAAGAATATCGTTTTCAGGCCCTTACTTAAGAAATAATGTGCTCCATATTTCCTCCATATTTTCCAGAAGTTCTATCGGATACACATATTCATCTGTATGTAATCCCGGTGTTTTCTCTCCCGATCCAACTCCAAAGTAAACACCCGGACATTCCTTCTGATACCACCCAAAGTCCTCCGACCAGCGCATTGGTTCTGAAAGATAGCAATAGGAATATCCTTTCTTTGCTATTTTGTTCTCAAATTGTTCTACCAGTTCATTATCATTCACAGTATCCGGGAACTCATCCTGATATCGGAAATTTACTGTAACTCCCTGTTCCAGTGCTTCGGTATGCGTATATTCTTCAATGGTTTGTTGCAGTTTTTCTAAATCCTCTAAATATTCACCACGTATGGTTAAAGAAAGCTCCGCATCTCCTGCTGAAACACCAAAATTCTGATTGCCTTCCTGTATGGAAATAATACTGGCTAATACCATGCCACGATAGTCTGGTAAATGGCACCATTTCTTTAATTGACATAAAATATCACCCAGCAAATACCCGGGATTGATGCCCTGTTCCGGATAGGCGGCATGGCTTTGTTTTCCCTGTAAAGAAATGATCATTCCTTTTGATGCACAGGCAAAAACATCTTTTCGAAGTAAAACCTCTCCCATGGGATACCCCGGGATGTTATGACACCCATATATCTTTTGAACATCTTCTTTTTGAATAATATTTGTACTTTGCCTGGCACCTGCGCCTGTTTCCTCTGCTGTCTGCCATAAAAAAATAACACTTTTATCGATTGTTTCCCCTTTTCGATGTTCCTCCTCTAATAAAAGGGCTGCACCGGCTAAAGCTGCACTGTGTCCATCATGTCCACAGCCATGAAATGCCTGACCTTTACTGTTACAGATAGCATCCATATCCGCCCGCAGACAAATCCTCTCACCGGTATTATCATATACTGCATAGATGCAGGAATCTGTTTCTTCTATTCGAAAGGAAGTATTTTGTTTCAGGAAATTTTTCAGTATAGCTTTTGTGTTGTTTTCTTCGCCGGAAAGTTCCGGCTGTTCATGAAGCTGTTTCCATAAGGTTTGTATCTTGTCTTTTATTTCTGTGTTCATCTAATGATTCTTATCTCCTGCACATGAAGTTTTCAATTTCTTTCCCTTTTATTTCTCACAGAACTTGTATTTTCCCTTGCCATATCCCGCAACTGCTTCAATAATCTGTGCATTAACTAAATCTTTCAGCAATTCAGACGCTCTACTGGCTCCAAGCTTTGTTATTTTCTGTATATCTGATCTTCCAAATACAACATTCACTCCGATGGAACTATATATATTTTGAATATGGAGCACTGTTTTTGATGTAAACGGCTTCAGTGATTCTCCATATATTTTCCGTACATCAATGTCCGGTTTTTCTATTTGAATGTCCGGTTTTTGATAATTCTTATATAGTCCACTTACATGCAATGCTCTATTATGTAATGCATTATGTTCATTACATAATAAATTTTCTAAAAACAATTCCAAATACTCAGTGCTCTCATGGATATCTTTTGTCAAGTTATTATAATTAGCACGAACCAAGGCATTTCTGAAATACCACGCATTCTCTGCAAAAATATCATTCGTTGCACTAAAACCTAAAGTACGTAAATATTTGACGAAAAATACTGCTGTGGTTCTGGTATTACCCTCTCCAAAAACATGAATTTGCCATAATCTTGAGACAAAAACAGCCAAGTGATGAATGATCTCATTCATAGACAATCCTTTATAGCTATAATTCTTCTCTTGTGAAAAGTCGTAATCTAATGCTGTTCGAAGCTCTGATGCACTTCCATAAAGAACCGTTTCTCCGTCTAACACCCATTCCCTTTTCGTAATATTATACTCACGGATTTTGCCAGCATGTCCATAAATACTTTGAAGGCTTTAATCCATCCACTGCCTGTAGACCAATTGCAGTGTGCCAGGCATAGCCTTTATCTCTTTTATTCGGTTCTGATTGTATAAGATATTCTTTGAAAGGATCCTGATCCATTGTGACACCTCCTCTAATAGAAATGTAAATATCCATAATTAATATAATAATTCTCCACGTTAATTAATATCTGTCTCGAGCCAGTTACTTCCTTCATCCAGATTATTTTCTCTCAACCATTCATCTTCTGCTTCCAGCTGTTTTCTATCGCCGTCCTCATTTTCAAGAATCACGAGACATTTTAATTTTTCACCGTCAGGTCTTTCTTCACAGCCAAAGTCAGCTTTGGATAGCGGATCATGAAATTATCCTGCAATCCATATCTCTGATTGTCATAGCTGGCTTTTAAGAGTTTTAATCTCTGGACATCATTATCTAACTGCAGCTTCTCCTTAATCAGTGGATTTCCTGTGGCAACTGCCTTGATCTTTGCATAGGAAAGAGTTCACTTGCTTTCTTCAGCACCTTAAATCCGTCTCTAAATAAACCCATGTTTTCCACCTCTCTTTCTTATCGCACCAGTCGGGACAATCCCGGTTGATGCCTGAAATGTTCCCGACCAAAGAGATCGGTATTGCAACTAGTTTTTCTGTACATACTAAATAGAGATCCAAAATCCTGTTGTAATCCATTGACTCA
>JAQUUX010000024.1 GCA_028693705.1 Lachnospiraceae bacterium
AGTGTACAAATGATTGCGGGACAATAAAATGTTCTGTATAATGAAAAATATGTAAAAAAGGTGAATAATACATAAAATTGCGTGAAATCAGGAGGACTAAATGAAGAATTTACAGGAGTTGAAAATTGCAAAAAGGTTAAAGAAAGTATTTATGTTACTGGTAGTGCTGATTTTTGTTTCTTCCATTTTTGCGTTGATCAGCTTTCAGATCATCGGAAGCAATATGACACAGTTTTATAATGTTCAGTATGAGACAACGAAAGATCAGATGGAGATCCGTAAGGATGTGCAGACAATCAATAAGAGAATTCTGTGGGCGGCTCTATGTGTGGATCCGGAAGTTACACAGGAACAGAGAACAGAGTTTGAAGAACGCTTTGTGAAAATTCAGAATTATATGGCTGTAATCGGAGAAAATCTTAATGATCAGGCAACCACTGATCAGATGCTTAGTGCATTCCAGGCTTTCTCAGATGGCACCTATTATTTCCTGGATTTAATTGATACAGGTGATGTTGACGCAGCAATTGAATATTACAATACTACATATAATGATGTTTCAGAGGCACTTGCTGACACGCTGGATGCAACAGGCGAAATGTCAGATGCGGATGCAGCAGGAGTGTATCGTAACAGTATTATCGTACAGGTTGTAGCTACCATTATTTTGCTGATCATCTCCGGCATTTCATTACTGGCAGCGATTCGTCAGGGTAATAAGGTTTCTAAGAGCATCGTAGATCCGTTAAAAGAAATCGAAGAAGCCTCCAAGAAACTGGCAGCCGGTGATCTGAAGTTTGCTATCGATTATGAATCCCAGGATGAAATCGGTCAGGTGGCAGAGAGTCTGAGAACTTCCGTGGCACAGTTTGCAGATATTATTTCAGATATTGATTATGTTATGACAGAAATGGCAGAAGGCAAGTTTAACCAGAGTTTCAAACACGAATTTGTGGGTGATTTCCAGAATATCAAAACTGCTACAGAGAACTTCACTGAGAAGATATCAGACAGTTTGGACAGAATTGGAGAAGTAGCAAATCAGGTTTCCAGCGGTTCCGGACAGATTGCAGAGGCTGCACAGACACTGGCAGAAGGTGCAACCGACCAGGCTGGTATTATTGAAGAGTTATCAGCTACAGCTTCTAATATTACACAGCGTATCGTAGATAATGCTGATAATGCGAACATCATTAGCAAAGAAGTTGAAAATGTGGCTGACAGCATTGCCAATGAAGATGAAAAAATGCAGAAGGTTGTGGATGCCATGGATACCATCCAGGAGACCTTTAAGGCAATTGGAAAGATTATTGATACCATTAATGATATTGCGTCTCAGACAAATCTGCTGGCATTGAATGCTTCCATTGAGGCAGCAAGAGCGGGCGAGGCAGGCAAGGGCTTTGCAGTAGTAGCTGATCAGGTCAGCGCGTTGGCAAGTCAGAGTGCTGAGGCAGTAAGAGAGTCCAACCAGTACATTACAGCTTCTTTGAAAGCTGTTGAAGAAGGCAAACTGGTAGCAGATGATGCAGCCAATGATCTGCGTGAGGTAGTAACAGGTGCCAAAGCGATTACAGAAAAGGTAGACAGTATTGCCATAGCTTCTAAAGAGCAGGCTGATGCTGTGAAGGAAATTGAAACAGGTATTGAACAGATAGCCCAGGTAGTGGAGACCAATGCAGCTACTGCAGAGGAAAGCTCAGCTTCCAGTGAGGAATTGACCAGCGAAGCACAATCTTTGAAAGAATTAATTTATCAGTTTGAGTTAAAGAAATAGGTTAAAGAGAGAAAAAACTTAGTTTTTTGCAAGAAACCTTGCAAGAATCAGTATTTCGTGGTATAGTAGCAATGTTATAAGGTACTAATGGATAAGAGTGGACGTTCGTTCCACTCTTTCTTATTGTAATAGAGTACCAAAAGAAGCAAGCGGAACTACAATTGAATATAGGAAAGGAACAGGTGAACAGATGTCTAAAAGAGAGACATATGAAACCAGGTTTGAAGAGATTCTGAAGCCGATTGCAGAAGCCAACCATGTGGAAATATATGATGTGGAATATGTAAAAGAAGGCGCAGACTATTATCTACGAGCTTTTATTGACAAGGAAGGCGGCGTTACAATCGGGGATTGTGAAGCAGTAAACCGAGTGCTGTCAGATCGAATGGATGAAGAAGATTTTATTGAAGATGGTTATATTTTAGAGGTTAGCAGTCCGGGACTGGGAAGAGCATTAAAAAAAGACCGCCATCTGGAAAAGAGTTTAGGGGAAGAGGTTGAACTGAAAACCTACAAACCGATTGATGGATCAAAAGAATTTAACGGTGTGTTAAAGGCATTTGATGCAGACACCATAACAATACAGATTGAAGAAACAGACACAATTTTTAAACGGCCTGATATTTCTATGGTCCGGCTGGCATTGGACTTTTAAAATAGGAGGACAAAAGGAAAAAATGAACAAAGAATTAATGGAAGCACTGGATATTCTGGAAAAAGAAAAGGAAATCAGTAAAGATTCTTTATTTGAGGCGATTGAAAATTCTCTGCTCACTGCATGCAAAAATCACTTTGGCAAAGCAGATAACATTAAAGTAGAAATTGACAGGGAAACCTGCGATTTCCTCTGCTATGCTGAAAAGGAAGTTGTTGCTGACGAAGAAGCGGTAGAAGATGATTGTTTACAGATTTCATTAGAGGCTGCACAGCAGATTTCTAAAAAGGCACAGGTTGGTGATACCATCCATGTAGAAATCAAATCCAAGGAATTTGGACGTATTGCTACACAGAATGCCAAGAATGTAATTTTGCAGAAGATCCGCGAAGAAGAACGCAGCGTTATTTATGATCAGTATCATGAAAAAGAAAAGGATATTGTAACCGGCATCGTACAGCGTTATCTGGGTAAGAATATCAGTATCAATCTGGGTAAAGCAGATGGTATGTTAAACGAAAATGAGCAGGTTAAGACAGAACATTTCAAAGCAACAGAGCGTATTAAGGTTTATATTGTTGAAGTAAAGGATACACCTAAGGGACCAAGAATCCTGGTAAGCCGTACCCATCCGGATCTGGTAAAGAGATTATTTGAATCTGAAGTAACAGAGATCAAAGACGGTACTGTTGAGATTAAGAGTATTGCCAGAGAAGCAGGCAGCCGTACAAAGCTTGCTGTATGGTCTAACAATCCTAATGTAGATGCAGTCGGCGCATGCGTTGGTATGAACGGAGCTCGTGTAAATGCTATTGTAGATGAACTTCGTGGTGAGAAAATTGATATTGTAAATTGGGACGAAAATCCTGGTAATCTGATTCAGAATGCATTATCACCGGCAAAGATTGTTGCGGTTTTCGCTGATCCGGATGAAAGAACTGCTAAGGTTGTTGTACCGGATTATCAGTTATCTCTTGCCATTGGTAAGGAAGGTCAGAACGCAAGATTGGCAGCCAGATTAACCGGCTATAAGATTGATATCAAGAGTGAGACACAGGCAAAAGATGCTCCAGGCTTCCGTTATGAGGATTATATTGATGATGAATTCGATGACGAAGAAGTGGAAAATGATGTTATAGAATCCGCAGATGAAGTATTAACCGAGGAAGCTCCTGCAGAAGAAGCAGTTGAAGAAGCATCCGCAGAGGATATGGAATAAAGCGGTATCAAAGGAAGGAACAGTATGGGTAAGAAGATTCCCTTGAGACAGTGTGTTGGCTGTGGTGAGATGAAAAGCAAGAAAGAAATGATGCGGGTTCTCAAAACGGCGGACAATGAAATTGTTCTGGACGTAACAGGTAAGAAGAATGGCAGAGGTGCCTATTTATGTGTATCTGGTGATTGTTTAAAGAAAGCCAGAAAAAACAAGGGCCTGGAACGTTCGTTAAAAATAAATATCCCGGAAGCCATATATGATAATCTTGAAAAGGAGTTTCAGGAAAATGAAGCAGAATGAAATATACTCCTTACTTGGATTAGCAGCTAAGGCAGGGAAAATAGTGAGCGGGGAATTCGCCGTGGAAAACGCTATTAAAAGCGGAAAAGCAGCACTTGTAATTGTTGGATCAGATGCTTCTGACAATACGAAAAAGCTTTTTCAGGATAAATGCAAATTTTACAAAATCTCTTTTATGGAGTACGGAGAAAAAGACCAGCTGGGTCATGCAATTGGCAAAGATGTGAGATCTTCCATCGCAGTAATGGATTTTGGGTTTGCAAAAGCAATTCATAAAAAAGTAGAAGCATCGGTACGATAACACGGAGGTAGTGAATTTAATGTCGAAAATGAAAGTACATGAGCTTGCAAAAGAGCTGAACATGCAAAGTAAAGAAATTCTCGCTTTTTTGCAGGAAAATGGAGCCGAGGCAAAAGCCGCAGTCAGCTCTGTTGAAGATGATATGGTGGCAAAAGCCAGAAGCCGTTTCGCAGGTAATAAAAATACAGAGTCAAAACCGGTTTCCAAACCACAGGAAAGCCAGACCGCAAAACCGGCAGTAGAGAAAAAGGCTGAAGCACCGGCAGCAGAGAAAAAAGCCGAGGCACCTGTAGCAGATAGTTCTGCACAGGCAGAGGAAAATGGATCAGAGCCAAAGAAGAAAAAGAAAATCATCTTTGTAAGCAATCCAAATAATTCGAAGATGCCAAATGGTCAGAGACCACCTGTTTCCAGTCAGAATAACAGAACCGGAAACAGCAATAATAATAACAGTGGCAACCGTAATAATAACCGTCCTGCAGGAACCGGTTATAATAATGGTTACAACAATAACTACAATAATAATTATAACAACAATTATGGTCGTCCGGTAAAGCCACAGCCATATCGTCCTATTAAGCCAACCGTTCGTCCGAGCCAGCCTTACGAGTATGAAGAACCGGTAAAGAAAGAAACAACTACACCAGTAACACCCGTGCAGAATACCAATGCTCCTACAGAAAACAGACCGGCACGTACACCTGGTCAGAATTATAATAATGGAATCCAGAACAGAAGCTATGGTGACCGTCCGCAGGGAGACCGCCCAAAGGGTGACAGACCACAGAACAACAGAACTTACGGAGACAGAGGACCTAGAACATATGGAGACAGACCACAGGGTGACAGACCGCAGGGACAGAATCGTCCATACGGTGACAGACCACAGGGACAGAACCGTCCGTACGGTGACAGACCACAGGGACAGGGGCAGAACCGCCCATACGGTGACAGACCACAGGGACAAAACCGCCCATATGGTGACAGGCTACAGGGACAGAATCGCCCATACGGTGATAGACCGCAGGGACAGGGACAGAACCGTCCATACGGTGACAGACCGAATTTCAACCGTGGCGACGGCGCGAATCGCCCCGCTGGTGCTGGTACTGGCAGAACTTATGCAGGCGGCCAGGGTAATGGCGCTGGTAACAGATATCAGGGTAATAATAACCGCTTTGGCGGACAGAATGCAGGACCGGGAAATAGATTCCAGAAGCCTGGTGCAGGTAAAGGATTTACTTCTGACGCTCCACTTAAAGATGCTGAAAAGCATAGAGACGAAAAGAAGAGACAGATAGGTCAGGAAAAGGATAAGCGATCCAAGAAAGACATGATCTATGAAGAGGAAACAAGAGCAAAGAAAGCTGGACGTTTCATCAAGCCTGAGAAGAAGATTGAAGAGGTTGTGGAAGAACAGATCAAAGTGATCACCGTTCCGGAAACCTTAACGATTAAAGAACTAGCTGATAAGATGAAGATGCAGCCATCTGCAATTATTAAAAAACTCTTCCTTTCCGGTCAGATTGTAACAGTAAATACCGAGGTTTCCTATGAAGAGGCAGAGAATATTGCCATCGAATATGAGATCATGTGTGAAAAAGAAGTCAAAGTCGATGTTATCGAGGAACTTTTGAAGGAAGATGACGAAGATGAAGCAGAAATGATCAAGAGACCACCTGTAGTCTGTGTTATGGGTCATGTTGATCATGGTAAAACTTCCCTTCTGGATGCTGTTAGAAAAACAAATGTAACCGGTAAAGAGGCTGGTGGTATTACCCAGGCTATCGGTGCTTATATGGTAACTGTAAATGATCAGAAGATCACATTCCTGGATACACCTGGACACGAAGCATTTACTGCTATGCGTATGCGTGGTGCTAATTCTACAGATATTGCTGTATTAGTAGTTGCAGCAGATGATGGTGTTATGCCACAGACTGTAGAAGCTATCAACCATGCAAAGGCTGCCGGTATTGAAATTATCGTTGCTGTAAATAAGATTGATAAGCCTAATGCCAATCTTGACCGTGTAAAACAGGAAATGATGGAATATGAACTGGTTCCTGTTGAATGGGGCGGATCAACTGAATTTGTTTCTGTTTCCGCAAAAACAGGAGAAGGTATCCCGGATCTGTTAGAGACCATTCTGTTAACAGCAGAGATTCTGGAATTAAAAGCCAATAAAGACAGACGTGCAAGAGGTCTTGTTATTGAAGCAAAACTGGATAAGGGACGCGGACCGGTTGCTACTGTATTAGTACAAAAAGGTACTCTTCATGTGGGAGATTTTATTTCCGCAGGTGCAAGTCATGGTAAAGTAAGAGCCATGATTGATGACAAGGGAAGACGTGTAAAGGAAGCAGAACCTTCTACACCGGTTGAAATCCTTGGTTTGTCAGTTGTTCCTGAAGCAGGAGACGTATTCCTGGCTCATGAAGATGATAAAACAGCTAAATCCTATGCAGATACCTTTGTGGCTGAACACAAAGAGAAGATGCTGGCAGATACCAAGTCCAGAATGTCTCTTGATGATCTATATGAACAGATTAAAGAGGGCGATCTGAAAGAACTGAATATTATTATTAAAGCAGATGTTATGGGTTCTGTAGAGGCAGTAAAGCAGAGTCTGTTGAAATTGTCTAATGATGAAGTTGTTGTAAAATGTATTCATGGCGGCGTTGGTGCCATCAATGAGTCTGATGTTATTCTGGCATCTGCATCTTCAGCAATCATCATCGGCTTTAATGTAAGGCCTGATGTGCAGGCGAAGACAACTGCAGAGCATGAAGGCGTAGACGTTAGATTATACAATGTCATATACCAGGCAATTGAAGACGTGGAAGCTGCCATGAAGGGTATGTTAGATCCTGTCTTTGAAGAGAAGGTAATCGGTCATGCAGAGATTCGTCAGATCTTCAAAGCATCTGCAATCGGAAACATTGCAGGTTCTTATGTAATGGATGGTAATATCCAAAGAGGCTGTAAGGTTCGTGTTACCAGAGAAGGAAACCAGATCTTCGAAGGCGATCTTGGATCATTGAAGCGATTTAAGGATGATGTCAAGGAAGTTAAAGAAGGATTTGAATGTGGTCTTGTATTTGACGGCTTTGACCAGATGCAGGAATTGGATATGGTAGAGGCTTATATCATGGTAGAAGTACCAAGATAGAAAATGTCTTTGCCGGGTAGTACACCTGGTAGACAGGTAGGAGAAATCAATGCGTAAAAACAGTATTAAAAATACGAGAATCAATGGGGAAGTTCAGAAGGTATTAGCTGAAATTATCCGTGGTGGTATTAAAGATCCACGGATTCACCCATTGACCTCAGTTATAGATGTGGAAGTTGCACCTGATCTGAAGACCTGTAAGGCATGGATCAGTGTGCTGGGAGATGATGAAGCGGTAAAGGATACACTGGCAGGTTTGAACAGCGCGGAAGGTTATATTCGCAGACAGCTTGCAAAGACCATTAATCTCCGGAATACACCGGAAATTCGTTTTATCATGGATCAGTCAATTGCCTATGGCGTTTCCATGTCAAAGAAAATTGACGATGTAATACAGGATATGGATCATACCAAGGAAGGACAGGAGTAAGTCATGTTCAATTTGCTGGAAGAATGTAAAAATGCGGAAAGCATTGGTATTAGCGGACATATCAGACCAGATGGGGATTGTGTGGGTTCCACACTTTCCCTTTATCTGTATCTGAAAAAGGTTTATCCGGGGAAGAAAATTCAGTTATTTCTGGAGCCTTTACCGGATTTTTATCAATGCTTAAAAAGTATAGAAGAAATACGGACAAGTTATGAAACCAATATAGCAAAATTCGATGTATTTTTTGCCGTTGATTGTGGAAAAGACAGGCTGGGAAAAGCAGAGACATTTTTTGATCAGGCTGTGAAGAAAATCAATATTGACCATCATATCAGCAATACCGGTACCGGTGATCTGAATTATATTGTGCCGGATGCCAGCAGTGCCAGTGAACTGGTGTATGATCTGATCGATCCTGTATATCTGGATGAGGATATTGCCAAAACTATTTATCTTGGTATCATACATGATACCGGTGTGTTCCAGTATTCCAACACAAGTCCTAAAACGCTGGAGACAGCTGCAAAACTTATTGCTTTTGGATTTGATTTTCCCAAGCTGATTGATGAGACATTTTATGAGAAAACCTATGATCAGAACCGTATTCTTGGAGAGACGATCATGAATAGCCGTATTTTCTTAAATGGAGCATGTATTGCCGGAATTGTGTCCAAAGAGCAGATGGAACATTATCATGTTGGCGGAAAAGAACTGGATGGTATTGTAAATCAGCTTAGAATCACTAAAGGGGTAGAATGTGCGATTTTCTTATATGAGCTGGAAACGGGTGAGTACAAAGCCAGCCTCCGCTCTAATAGTAAGGTGAATGTTTCGGAAATTGCCGGATTATTTGGCGGTGGCGGTCATATTAGAGCCGCCGGCTGTTCTTTGAAGGGTACACCGGAACAGATACTCGATCAGCTGGTAGAACAGATCGGAAAACAGATATAGGGAGAGACCAGTGTACAACGGAATAATCAATATATACAAGGAAGCAGGTTTTACTTCATTTGATGTAATTGCTAAATTACGCGGTATTTTAAAACAGAAGAAAATGGGACATACCGGGACCCTGGATCCGGAAGCGGTGGGTGTACTGCCTGTTTGTCTGGGAAATGGAACCAAACTCTGTGATCTGCTCATGGATCATGACAAGGAATATGTAGCGGTAATGCAGTTGGGAGTGACCACGGATACTCAGGATATGACAGGACAGATCCTGTCCCAGAAAAAGGTAACTTGCGATGAAACACAATTGCGGGAAGCTGTTTTGTCCTATGTGGGAGGCTATGATCAGGTGCCGCCAATGTATTCTGCATGCAAGGTAAATGGAAAAAAGCTCTATGAGCTGGCAAGACAGGGATTGGAAATAGAGAGAAAATCCAGACCGGTACAGATAATGGAAATTGAGATTCAGACCAAAGATATTATGGCAGAATTGATGAAAGAAGCGCCGGAGATTACAATTAGGGTTGCCTGTGGAAAAGGAACCTATATTCGTACTTTGATTCATGATATAGGAGAAAAACTTGGGTGTGGCGCGGCTATGAAAAGCCTGGTACGTACAAAAGTGGGCAGCTTTTCTATAGAGGAAGCCAAAACCTTATCTGAAATAGAAGAAATACAGTCAGAAAATCGAATTGCAGATATTCTGATTGCGGTAGATGATATGTTCCCGAAAATGCCTAAAATCATTGTAAAAACTGAATTTCAGAAGTTGCTGGATAATGGAAATGCTGTCCGGGATGCCATGGTTATGAAGGAAAAGGATATGACAGATGGTGAAGAAGTGAGGATTTACAGCGAAGCAGGAAATTTTTTCGGAATTTACAGCTATAGACAGGAAGAAAATTGTTTTCGTCCTGTGAAAATGTTTATAAATCAGTAAGAAATACAGTTACGGAGAGCAAAAATGCAGATTATTGCAGGAAGCAGAGAATTTCATATAAAAGGTAAAACAGCAATTGCCATTGGAAAATTTGATGGCATTCACAAGGGGCATCAAAAACTTTTGGCAGAGCTTTTGAAACAAAAGGAAAATGGACTGCAGACATTGGTTTTTACTTTTGATCCGTCACCAGCTACTTTTTTTAGTGGCAGACAGGAAAAAATACTTACCACCAAAGAGGAAAAGCAGCAGCTGTTTTCTGATATGGGAATTGATATTCTGGTAGAGTTTCCCATGGACCAGACAACAGCTGATATGTTGCCTGAGCAATTTGTAGATGAAATACTAATCAAGGGACTTCATGCAGGTTTTATTGCAGCGGGAACCGATCTTTCCTTTGGAAAAAAAGGAATGGGAAACAGTGATACATTAGAGCGTATGGCTGTAAATGGCGGTTATCGGGTCGAGATAATTGATAAGGTTTGTATAGAAGGACGTGAGATCAGTTCTACCTATGTGAGAGAGGAAGTCGCAGTTGGACATATGGAAACGGTTAATGCACTTTGTGGTAACCCGTATCGGGTTCATGGCACAGTATCTCATGGAAAAAAGCTTGGTTCCACAAAACTGGGTATCCCTACAGTAAATCTGATACCGGAGCCAAACAAGCTGTTACCACCAAATGGAGTTTATTTTTCCTATGTGCATCTTCATGACAAAAGATATTATGGCATGACGAATATTGGCTGCAAGCCTACTGTAAAAGAGGATAGTCAGATTAATCTGGAAACTTTTCTATATGATTTTGAAGAAGATGTGTATGGAGAAGAAGTGCTGGTGGAACTACTTAGTTTCAGACGTCCGGAACAAAAATTTGAATCCCTAGAGTCTTTAAAAAAACAAATGACGGCTGATGTAACTGCCGGCAGAGAGTACTTTTCCATATAAAGGAAGAGTACTTTTTTATTGTAAAAAGAAGGAAATTCTAAAATCTGTATGGAACTGTTAAGTTGACAAGGTAGAAAAACGCCGTTATAATAACTTAATATTTGTAACAAAAATGTAATAAATACAACAACAATTTAGACACAAAAGGAAGAATGTTTTGAAGAGAAAAGAAAAAATGTATTTCTGCCTGGCAGGTGGACTGACTGTAGCTATGTTATATGCAAGCCCGGTTACTGTCAGTGCAGCAGGAGAAAATTCCATACAGGCAATTGCACCATCAGCAGGGGTAACCACTTTATTACAGAATAAGCTCAGTGAAGATGAATATCTGGAAGCAGCCAAAAATGCAGAGGGCAGCTATTGGGGATACACTAATCTGGGTGTATCCAATACAGAAGATAATAATCTGAATATCAGGGAGACACCTGCCACTGACGGTAAACTGGTGGGTAAACTGCCAAGACATGCAGGCTGTGAAGTGATAAAAAAAGAAGGGGACTGGTATTACGTGAAGTCTGGTAAGGTAGAAGGCTATGTATCGGCTGATTATCTGTTAACTGGTGTGGGCGCGGTTATGAAAGCAAAGTCTATATCTGCTGTTATGGCAACTGTAACAACAGATTCCCTAAAGGTTCGTGAAGAGCCAAGTCTTGATGCGGAAGTGGTCACTATGGTAGCAAATGGTGAAGAACTGGAAGTTATCGAAGAAGATGGAGACTGGGTAAAAGTTTATCTGGATAGTGATGAGGTATATGTTTCAGCAGAATTTGTAGATGTAGATGAACGTCTCGATGAAGCTGTTACTATGACAGAACTTTTATATGGAGCGGGTGTATCGGATATTCGTGTAACAATATGCCAATATGCAAAAGAATTTCTGGGAAATCCATATGTATGGGGAGGAACCAGTCTGACGAATGGAGCCGATTGTTCCGGCTATGTACAGAGTGTATTCAAAAATTACGGAGTTAAGCTGCCGCGAACATCCAGGGATCAGGCAAATGCGGGCACGACCATAAGTGCTTCACAGCTGCAGCCCGGAGATCTTGTATTCTATGGTAAGCGAAGTTATATTGATCATGTAGGTATTTATATCGGCGGCGGACAGATCATCAACGCCAGCAATCCCCGTTCCGGTATTTGTATAAAGGGTATCAATTATCGTTCACCGATCAAATATGTACGGATTTTACAGGATTAGTTAACATTGATTTAAAACCTGTTTTTTGCAGAAAAAACAGGTTTACAGCAGAATATATTTATGTTATGATAGGCAAGTATGAGATTTAGCTGTCACCCAGGTTTTGGATACTCCAACCTTAGCCTTAGTTTCAGCTGTATGACAAAATAAGGAGGATATAAAAATGATCTCAAAAGAAAAGAAAACAGCTATTATGCAGGAATTCGCCAGAAAAGAAGGCGATACCGGTTCACCAGAAGTTCAGATCGCAGTTTTAACTGCCAGAATCAAGGAACTTACCGAGCACTTAAAGGTTAACCCAAAAGACCATCATTCCAGAAGAGGTATGTACAAGATGATCGGTCAGAGACGTGGTCTGCTTGACTATTTAAAGAAAACAGATCTGAACGGTTACCGTGCTTTGATTGAAAAACTGGGTATCAGAAAGTAATTTCATGGTATTATGACAAAAGGGCGGTAAATGAGATTCTTGTTTACCGCCTTTTTTATACAGGCAGAAGAAGATTTCCGAGACCACAGAATAGAGAATAGTGAAAAGAAGCATGCAGTAAGAACAGTGTTTTTTATTCTGTAGTTTCGGTCTCTCCTGCCAGACACAAGATTGCCAGTAGGCGAAAAGGAGAATTATATGTACAAATCTTTTACAATGGATCTTGCCGGACGTACTTTAAAGGTAGACGTTAACAGAGTCGGCAAACAGGCAAATGGATGTGCTTTTATGCAGTATGGTGAAACCACTGTTCTGTGTACCGCAACAGCATCCGAAAAACCAAGGGACGGAATTGATTTCTTCCCATTATCAGTTGAGTATTCTGAGAAATTATACGCAGTAGGCAAAATCCCAGGCGGATTTAACAAGCGTGAAGGTAAGGCTTCTGAGAACGCAGTTTTAACAAGCCGTGTTATCGACAGACCTATGCGTCCTTTATTCCCTAAGGATTACAGAAATGATGTTACCTTAGAGTGTATGGTTATGGCAGTAGATCCTGAATGCCGTCCTGAAGTTACCGCTATGTTAGGTGCTTCTATTTCTACCTGTATTTCTGATATTCCTTTTGATGGTCCTTGTGCTATGACACAGATGGGCATGATCAATGGAGAATTTATCGTAAATCCAAGCCAGGAACAGTGGAAAAACGGAGATCTTAAATTAACCGTTGCTTCTACAAGAGAAAAAGTTATCATGATTGAAGCCGGCGCAAATGAAATCCCGGATGACAAAATGTTAGAAGCTATTTACAAAGCACATGATATTAACCTTTCCATCATCCAGTTCATTGATGGTATCGTTGCAGAGTGCGGAAAAGCAAAACATGAATATGTAAGCTGTGCAATCCCTACAGAAATGTTTGATGCTATGAAAGCAATTGTATCTCCTGCAGAGATGGAAGTTGCAGTATTCACAGATGAGAAACAGGTTCGTGAAGAAAATATCAGAGTTATTACTGCTAAATTTGAAGAAGCATTTGCAGATAAGCCGGAATGGCTTGCTGTACTTGGCGAAGCAGTTTACCAGTATCAGAAGAAGACTGTTCGTAAGATGATCTTAAAGGATCACAAGCGTCCTGATGGTCGTGCTATTACACAGATCAGACCTCTTGCTGCTGAAGTAGATATTATCCCCAGAGTACATGGCTCAGCTATGTTTACCCGTGGACAGACACAGATTTGTGATGTTGTTACATTAGCTCCATTATCTGAAGTACAGAGAGTTGACGGCTTAGATGAGAACGTAATCGCAAAGAGATATATGCATCATTATAATTTCCCGTCCTACTCAGTAGGTGAGACAAAGGTTTCCAGAGGTCCCGGACGTCGTGAAATCGGTCATGGAGCATTGGCTGAGAGAGCATTATTGCCGGTACTTCCAAGCGAAGATGAATTCCCATATGCAATCCGTGCCGTATCCGAGACATTTGAGTCCAACGGATCTACTTCCATGGCTTCTACCTGTGCATCCTGTATGGCTTTAATGGCTGCAGGTGTTCCGATTAAGAAGATGGTTGCAGGTATTTCCTGTGGTCTTGTTACCGGCGATACAGATGATGATTATCTGGTACTGACAGATATTCAGGGTCTGGAAGATTTCTTTGGCGATATGGATTTCAAGGTTACCGGTACAAAAGACGGTATTACAGCTATCCAGATGGATATTAAGATCCATGGTCTGACAAAGGCTATTGTAGAAGAAGCTATTAAGAGAACAAAAGAAGCAAGATATTTCATTATGGACGAATGTATGTCCAAGGCAATTGCTGAGCCTAGAAAGACTGTTGGCCAGTACGCTCCTAAGATCATCTCCTTACAGATTAATCCTGAAAAGATTGGTGATGTAGTTGGACAGCGTGGAAAGACCATTAACGAGATCATTGCACGTACAGGCGTTAAAATCGATATTACCGATGAAGGTAAAGTATCTGTATGCGGTACTGATAAGGAAGCAATGGACAAGGCTATCGATATGATCAAACTGATCACAACCGATTTTGCTGAAGGACAGATCTTCCAGGGAACCGTTGTCAGCATCAAGGATTTCGGCGCATTCGTTGAGTTCGCTCCAGGCAAAGAAGGAATGGTTCACATTTCAAAGATTGCTAAGGAAAGAATCGAGCATGTAGAAGATGTTCTTACATTAGGCGATAAAGTAACTGTTGTTTGTCTTGGAAAAGATAAGATGGGTCGTACCAGCTTCTCTATGAAAGATGTTGCACAGCAGTAAAATGATACAAAGTGTAGAAATATACACGAATATATATTGATAAGGAACAAATGATAAAATCCTGTCCGGGGTGAAAACCTCGGACAGGATTTTTTTATGCATATCCGGGACAACTTTTCATATATTGAGATAAGGGACATGGTAAAAATACCAGAAATCGAAAGCTGTGTGAGGTGATTTATATGGGACAGGGTGTAGCGATATTAGGATTGTTTCCGGAGCGTATCAGGAAAATATTACAGGTAAAAGTAAAACAGTCAGATTCTCTGGAAGAGATCAGACTGCGAGTTGGTCAGCCGGTACGTATCAAACAAGGAGAAAAGGAACTTGTATTACAGGAGGAACAGAAGCTTGGGATGAGAGATCTGACAGAAACGTTGAATGGGTTTTGCAAAGACTCTCCCTATGCTTTTGCAGAGGAATTACAACAGGGATTTCTCACAATGCCCGGCGGTCACTGGGTAGGCATCTGCGGACAGGTTATTCTGGATGATCAGATGCATATCAGAAATATAAAGCATGTTTCTTATCTGAATATTCGAATTGCGCATCAGGTACCGGGATGTGCAGATCCGTTACTGCCATATTGTTTTCAGAATGATGTATTTCAAAACACATTGATTATTTCTCCGCCGGGAGCGGGAAAAACAACAATTCTGCGGGATCTGATCAGACAGGTATCAGATGGGAGCAGAGATCATCCGGGGTTAAACGTGAGTGTGGTGGATGAAAGATCTGAACTGGCAGGAGCCTTTATGGGAGTTCCACAAAACGATATGGGAAAACGTACCGATGTACTGGATGGCTGTCCCAAGGCACTTGGAATGTTGCTACTTCTCCGCGCAATGTCGCCGGAACTGATTGCAGTAGATGAACTGGGAACGGAGGCGGATGCAGAGGCGATGCTGCGAGTGCTTAACTGCGGCTGTAAGATTTTGTGTACCATACACGGAGACGATATGGATAGCATAAAAGAAAAACAGTTTTTACATAAACTGTGGGAAAATCGAGCTTTTGACAGATTTGTGATATTGGCGAGAAAAGAAAAGCAACATGTTATCAAGGGCATATATGACGGAGATGGAATATGCTTAAAGGAATAGGGATATGCTGTACCTTGCTTGGTGCAATAGGATGCTGTTTCTCCATGATCCATGAGCTTGATATAAAGAAGAAATGTCTGCAGCAGCTTTTGTGGATTTTGGAGATGCTCGAAGTTGAAATACATTACAGTAGATCCACACTGGCAGAGGCTTGCATTCAGATTGGACAAAAAGCCGGAACAGGGAAAAGGGATCCTATACTGAAATTGCCGGAACAAATCGGATTATACTGCCAGGAGCAGGACCGGGCAGTTTTTGCCACAGAATGGAAAGCAGTTTGGAAACCATTTTTAAAACAATGTTATTTTTCGGAGAATGAATCTGAGATTTTGGCGACATTCCCGGTACATACAGGTTTCCTAAATGGAGAAATGCAGGAAAATGCTATTCAGGGATACAGGAAGAGCGTCACCGGGATGTTCGTGGAAGCAGAAAACAGTTTTAATATGAAAAAGAAGCTGATCTTGAGCTTTGGGCTGTGCGGGAGTCTTTTGCTGGTCATACTGCTGTTATGATAATAGATATAAGGGGGAAACATGGAGATAACCATTATTTTTAAAATCGCAGCAGTGGGACTTTTGATTACCCTGCTCAACCAACTTTTGAAAACAACGGGCAGAGAGGATCATACTTTTTTTGTAAGCCTGGCAGGATTTGTTTTGATTGTGACCTGGATGATCCCTTATCTGACAGATTTTTTTGCTGCCATGAAAACCATGTTTTCCATGTAAAGGGGATAGAAAATGAAGTTATTTCGATATGGAATGATAGGGGTAATGGGAGTTTTGCTGGCCCTGCAGATCAAAAACTATAAACCTGAGTTTGCAGTACTGATTGGAATTGGAATCGGTATGCTGCTGCTTCTTCGTTCGTTTCGATATTTGCAGGTATGTTATGAGCAGATTACCAGACTCCGGGAGCTGGCAGGGGATCAGGCAGGGTATTTGAAGATTCTGTTAAAGCTGGCAGGCGTCACTTATGGATGTGAATTTTGTGCAGGGATATGTCGGGATGCAGGGTATGGAGAAGTAGCAAAGCAGCTGCAGATTTTGAACAAGCTAACCATTTTGGTAGCAGGGATTCCTATTGTTTTGGCTGTAATTGAAAGTATATATAGTGTTGCGGATTAGAAAGGAGAATGTCTTTGGATGTTTGGGATATATGTCATGCTTATGGGATCACGGAAATGCTTCAGGAGATCAGACAGCTTTTCTCTGCACGGTCTCCGGAAACAGATAAATGGCTGGAGGCTCTCACAAAAGGAGATCTGCTTTCTGTTTTACCGGATTTGGGCAGGCAGATATTATATAGTCTTGGACAACAAAGTGATAACTGGAAGCATATTTTTGCAGCACTACTGATTTTTGGTGTGGTTGCTTCACTATTTACAGTTTTTTTTGATATTTTTGAAAATCCGCAAATCGCCAGGATGGGATATTTTCTGGTACTTTTGGTAACTTCAGGACTGCTGTACCAGATATTTCAGACATCCAGGGCTATCACTGTGCAGTTTCTGGAAGATTTTCTGGCGTTTATGAGAATCAGTATTCCGGCATTTTCTATGGTACTAACTGTGTCGGGCAACTACAGTACCGGTACGACGGCCTATACTTTGTTGCTGGTGGTATTGTATTTGCTGGAAGAAATTATGGCAGGTGCTGTATTGCCGCTTATTTCAGTTTATTCCCTGTTGACTCTGATGAATGCAGTTTGGGAAAAGGAGCGGCTGTCCATGTTGCTTGAACTTTTACAAAAAGGAATTACGACAGTACTTAAGGTATTGCTTGGGGCCGTTACGGGGATAAACCTGTTAGAGTCAATGCTTTCTCCTGTAATGGATCAGGTAAGCGGCAGCATTATTGGGGGTTTTTGCAGACAGGAGACTTAGTCATTGTACTGACAGAATGGGGAATGCAGGTTTATTACTATGTAAGACTATGCTTACATCCACCGGTTTTTTTATCATTACAGTTGCAATTATGACGTGGGCAACCAGCCACACATAGGAGACCAATATGATTAGTGGATTTGTGGAATTCATGCAAAATACCGGTGTATTCATGCTGCTTGCACAGTTGGTAACTTATTTATGCCCGGAGAAAACATACGAAAAATATTTTCAGCTGTTAATCGGCCTGATGTTGCTGACCAGGTTATTGCAGCCGTGGATGAATGGCGGACTTTTAGCAATGGGAAACGAAAAGACGGGATTTCAAATGGAAAGCAGCATAGAAGAGCATTTTAGGGAAGTGGAGGCAATACTTGAACAGCCGTCGGATGAATCGAAAATAGTAGAGGGTGCGGAAAAGATGAAAAAGGCAGAGGATATTACCATGGATCTGACGATGAATGCCCTGCAGAGTGAGCTGAATGAAAAATTTGCCGATCTGGAACCGCCTGCAGGAAATTACCGGGTAACTGATATCATATGGCAGGAAGGCACACAAAAGCTCAGAGTTTTTCTGCAACCCGTGACAAAGATGGATGGAGAAAAGATTCCGAGGGAAAATCTGGAGAAAATACTGGAAGACTTCCTTTCTGTAACGACACAATACCTGGAGGTGGAGATCAGTGAATAAATGGCTGGAAAAAATAAAGAACATGAAAAAAGAACAATATTTTATGCTTTTTTTATCAGGGATTCTTTGTATGATCATTTTATGGCCTACAGAATCCGGACAAAATAGTGTGAAAGATAATGAAAAAAATGTTTCAGAGTACCATTTAGGGGACCCTGTATCTGATAATATGGGATATGAAACCGAAGACACCTCCATGACATTTGAAAAGCAATATACACAGTATCTGGAAGAAAAATTAGAAAAAATTCTGTCAGGAATTGATCATGCGGGAACTGTTCGGGTTATGATATCACTGGACTCGCTGGAAGAGAAAATTGTGGAAAAGGAACAGAACTCTGCAGAAGCTGAGTCTACCGTCTATATGCAGATGGATAATGGAGTCAAAACGCCATTTGTGGCAAAGACCTATGTACCAAAACTGTCCGGAGTTGTTGTTACTGCAGAAGGCGCGGGAACGGGAACTGTATCAAATGATATTACTACTGCGTTAGAGGCATTATTTGGTTTGGATGCTCATAAGATTATAGTACTTAAAAAGTCTGTTTATGAAGGGTGAGTAAGATATGATGAAGAAAAATCAGGTTATGATCACGGCACTGGCAATCATGATCGCTGTTGCAGGATATCTGCATTTTGCCGGTGGTAAGGAAGAAGATACCCGGGCATCAATTGATCAGGATGCAGAAGAAGTTGTGGCTGAGGGTGCAATTGATATTACAGATGACGACTATGATCTTTCCGGCGTGCTGGATTTGTCTGAAGAAGATATTTCTCAGGCAGCATTGACTGATATAGACAGTCTCGATGAGGATGTACTGGCGGAGAATACAGATACTGCACTGGCAGATTCTGCTGAGGATGGTTTAGAGGCGGTAGTCAGTGACGATGTGATAGATGTAGATGACACCGGATCTATTGTAGAAGCTGTTTATACATCTTCTACAACAGTAAGCACTTTATCTTCTGCAAAGCTGTTAAAAGAACAGACCAGGGCTAAGAATAAGGAAATGCTGTTGGAGATCATTAATAATGACGGACTCGAGCAGGCACAGAAACAGAATGCGGTGGACACCATGGTACAGATGACAGATCTTGCAGAAAAAAAGTCTGCGGCAGAGATCATGCTCAGTGCCAAAGGTTTTGATGATGTGGTGGTTAGTATTACAGAGGATCAGGCTGATGTCGTAGTGGGACTTGATACCCTGACAGATGCCCAGTGCGCCCAGATTGAGGACGTAGTGACCAGGAAAACCGGAATTGCAGCAGAGAAGGTGATCATTAGTACGGCATGTACAGATTGAGTATACTAATTGAAAATAAATTATGATATAATAAAGGGATTTCTAAATGGAGGTACATTATGAAAAGAGTATTTTTGATTGTTTTGGATAGTTTTGGCATTGGAGAGATGGAGGATGCAGCACAGTACGGCGATGCCGGAACCAATACTTTGTTAGCAGTATCCAAGAGCCCTTATTTTGCTGTTCCTAATATGAAGAAATTTGGATTGTTTAATATGGATGGTGTGAATTGTGGAGAAAAGGAAAACAGTCCTATTGCAAAATACGCCAGGATGAAGGAGGCATCTAAGGGGAAGGATACCACAATTGGTCATTGGGAAATTGCCGGTATATTCTCCGGAAAGCCATTACCGACTTATCCGAATGGTTTTCCAAAAGAAGTTTTGGATGAGTTTTCCAGAAGAACGGGACACGGTGTATTATGCAATAAGCCATATTCCGGAACTGATGTGATAAGAGATTATGGTGAGGATCATATGAAAAGCGGGGATCTGATCGTATACACGTCAGCAGACAGCGTATTTCAGATTGCAGCCCATGAGGATGTGGTTCCTGTAGAAACCTTATATGAATACTGTCGTATCGCAAGAGAGATTTTACAGGGAGAACATGGTGTGGGCCGTGTCATTGCAAGACCATTTGTGGGAACAGCAGGAAACTTTACCAGATCTGCCAAGAGGCATGATTTTTCTCTGGAGCCACCGGCAACAACTATGTTGGATCAGCTGCAGGGAAAAGGATTAGCAACCTTGAGTGTTGGTAAGATTAAGGATATTTTTGCGGGAAAAAGCATCTCTGATTTTGTGTATACATCTAGTAATGAAGAGGGAATTGAACGTACTCTGGAATTTATGGAACGCGATTTTGAGGGACTTTGCTTTACCAATCTGGTGGATTATGATATGCTCTACGGACACCGCAGGGATGTGGACGGATATGCAAAGGCGTTAACTTATTTCGATACGAAGCTGCCGGAGATCATGGCAAAACTTAGGGAAGATGATATCCTGATGCTGACAGCAGATCACGGATGTGATCCTTCCTACACCAAGACCACTGATCATACAAGGGAGCATACACCGTTTATTATGTATGGAGGCCATGTAAAACCTGAGAATCTGCATACCAGAGATACTTTTGCGGATATCGGTGCAACTGTGCTGGATTATTTTGGCATTAAACCGGAGTTTCATGGAACATCAATGCTATAAGAAGAAAGAGATTTGATTTGGAGGAAACAAGCGTTGGCTAATTACGCAGAGGAAATAAATAAAAGAAGAACATTTGCCATTATCTCTCACCCGGATGCTGGTAAGACAACTTTGACGGAGAAGTTTTTGTTATATGGTGGAGCAATTAATCTTGCAGGCAGTGTAAAGGGAAAAGCAACTGCAAGACATGCAGTATCTGACTGGATGGAAATAGAAAAGGAGAGAGGTATTTCTGTAACATCTTCTGTTTTACAGTTTCAGTACCATGACTGCTGTATCAATATTCTGGATACTCCCGGACATCAGGATTTCTCAGAGGATACCTACCGTACTTTGATGGCAGCAGATTCTGCAGTCATGGTCATTGATGCTTCCAAGGGTGTTGAGGCACAGACCAGAAAGCTGTTTAAAGTTTGCGTAATGCGTAAAATTCCTATTTTTACGTTTATTAATAAAATGGATCGTGATGCAAATGATACCTTTGATTTACTGGATGAAATTGAGAAGGAACTGGGGATTGCAACCTGTCCTGTAAACTGGCCAATCGGTTCCGGTAAAGAGTTTAAGGGAATTTATGCCAGAAATGAACAGGCTGTCATCACATATTCCGATACAGAAAAAGGAACTAAGGAAGGGGAAGCTACGGAGATTCCTATTACTGACAGAGAGAAACTGGAACAGGTAATTGGACAGGCACCTTTGGAAAAACTGGAAGAGGAAATCGAGTTATTAGACGGCGCCAGTGCAGACTTTGATCTGGATGAAGTGAGAAAGGGAAATCTGACTCCTGTATTTTTTGGATCAGCTCTGACTAATTTTGGTGTGGAAATCTTCTTGCAGCATTTCCTGGATATGGCAACACCGCCACTTCCGAGAAAATCACAGGATAATTTGGTTGATCCTGTAGAAAATGATTTTTCTGCTTTTGTATTTAAAATACAGGCAAATATGAACAAAGCACATCGTGACCGTGTCGCATTTATGAGAATTTGTTCGGGCCGTTTTGATGCGACCCAGGAAGTGAAGCATGTACAGAGTGGCAAGGTAATGCGTTTATCACAGCCACAGCAGATCATGGCAGATGAGAGAAAGATTCTGACGGAGGCTTTTGCAGGAGATATTATCGGTGTATTTGATCCGGGAATGTTCTCTATTGGAGATACTGTATGCCTTCCAAAATCACAGATTTGCTATGAAGGAATTCCTACATTTGCACCGGAACATTTTGCAAGGGTAAGACAGGTTGATACCATGAAGCGAAAACAGTTCATGAAGGGTGTATCTCAGATTGCACAGGAAGGTGCCATTCAGATATTCCAGGAATTTAATACCGGTATGGAAGAGATTATTGTAGGTGTTGTAGGTGTCCTGCAGTTTGATGTTTTGAAATACCGATTGGAAAATGAATATAATGTAGAGATTCGTTTGGATCCGCTTCCATATGAACATATCAGATGGATTGAAAATAAAGAAGAGGTAGATCTGAATAATCTTAGTGGAACCTCGGACATGAAGAAAATCAAAGACTTAAAGGACAACCCATTGCTGTTATTTGTTAATGAATGGAGCATTGGAATGACACTGGATAGAAATAAAGGCTTGCAATTATCTGAATTTGGACGTGGTTAAATGAAAAAAACTTTCTGGATGCACAAAAGAGCCGCTGTAAAACCGTTACTTATGATAGCACTGTCAGTATGGGTGCTGTGGGGCTGTACAGCTGACATACTTTCGGATAGAGAATCCGGTGAGGATAACGGAGCTCTCAGTGAGACGACAGAAATAATTGAATCCGAACAAAATGTAACGGATACAGACATCGCAGAAACGGATGCGTCCGCACAGGAAACCTCCGAGACTAATGCAGTAAACACTGAAGTATTGCCGGCTGATGTGGAAACACTTCAGAGCGCACAGCAGGGGTTATATTCCTTTGAGATGCTGAGTGAGGTCGAGAAGAAGGTATATGCAGAGGTTCTGTATACAATGGAACACCTGTATAAGGAAGTGACTGTTTCTACACTGGATACGGAGCTGTTGGGAAAGGTATTTCAATGTGTGCTGAATGATCATCCAGAGATATTTTATGTGGATGGTTATACCTATACCAGGTTTACCCAGGGTGATACCTTGATAAAAATTGCTTTTGCTCCTACTTATAATAAGACATCAGAGGAAGTTGCGACAGCAGAAGAACAGATCGCAGCATATGTTAACACATGCCTGCAGGTAATTTCTTCTCATTCTTCGGATTATGAAAAGGTAAAATATGTGTATGAATATCTGATCACGCATACGGAATATGATCTGGAAGCTGTGGATAATCAGAATATTTGCTCTGTTTTTATAGGTGGACGATCTGTCTGCATGGGATATGCCAAAGCGACACAGTATCTGCTCAGAGAACTGGGAATGGAGGCTGTACTGATAACAGGAACAGTGTACGGCGGAGAAGGACACGGATGGAATCTTGTACGTCTGGATGGGGCATATTATTTTGTGGATACTACCTGGGGGGATGCATCTTATCAGATGTCAGAAGAGGCAGATAATGGGATGGTGTCCAGGATCCCGGCGATTAACTATGATTATCTGTGCGTTACCACCGGTCAGCTGACACGCACCCATGTGATTTCTAACGTGGTACCGGTAGCGGAATGTACACAGCTTACAGACAATTATTATGTCAGAGAAGATGCATATTTTGAAAGTATGGACGCTGATAAACTGGAAGCTCTTTTTACGGCATATTATGCTGCCGGAAGAGAATATGTAACCTGTAAATGTGCGGATGAGGCTGTTTATAGCCAGATGAAACAATATTTGTTAGGAGATCAGCATATTTTTGATTATCTGGAGTCCGATGAGAATTCAGTGGCATACGCAGACAGTGATGATCAGCTGTCAATCAGTTTCTGGCTATAAACTTTATACTATGCAAAAAATCTGAATTTTGATATACTAACAACAGAATAGTCACTTGATTATAGGAGGTTATTACATGGAAAAAGATGATAGAAATACATTGGTATTACAGGAAGATGAAAGCGTTGGTTCTGTAAAGATCGCGGATGATGTAGTTGCGATGATTGCTGGGCTTGCAACAACTGAGGTAGAAGGTGTTTCTGCTATGGCAGGAAATATTACCAATGAACTGATGAGTAAAGTCGGTTATAAAAGTCTGACTAAGGGTGTTAAAGTTGATGTGGAGGATGGAATTGTTGCAGTTGATCTGGCAGTTACCATGCAGTACGGATATAATATCCCTATTACCTGTAAAGCTGTTCAGGAAAAGGTAAAAGCAGCAATTGAAAGTATGACAGGTTTGACAGTGTCAGACGTGAATATTCGAATTGCAGGTGTTAATATAAAAAATGACTAAAAGCAGGAAAAAGTCTGATACAAACAATCCTGTGGAGAAATGAGAGCATAATGAGCAGAAGAGAACTGAGAGAACATATTTTCAAATTATTATTTCGCGTGGAATTTAACGCACCGGAAGACATGCCGGAGCAGGCAAAACTTTTTATGGCGGATACAGAGGATCCTATAAATGAAGAGGATGCAGCATATATATCCGGTAAATATGAGAAAATAATGGAACATTTGGAACAAATTGATGCAAGTCTCAATGAGAAAACAGAGAAATGGACCACTGACAGAATGGGGAAAGTGGAGCTGACCATTTTACGACTGGCTGTTTATGAAATTTTGTTTGATGATGATGTTCCGGGCAGTGTCGCAATCAATGAAGCAGTGGAACTGGCAAAGAAATTTGGACAGGACGAAGCATCCGGTTTTATAAATGCAATTCTTGCTAAGTTTGTCTGATTTCCAGGGAATCGGTCATATGAAGAAGAATGTTTATACTGTTACACAGGTAAATTCTTATATTAAAAATATGTTTATACAGGATTTTATGCTGCAGTCCATCTTCGTGCGAGGCGAAGTAAGTAACTGTAAATATCATTCTTCAGGACATATTTATTTTACGTTAAAGGATCAGAAGGGCACAATGAATTGTGTCATGTTTGCCGGCAATCGGAGCGGGCTTTCCTTCCAACTGAAGGAAGGGCAGCAGGTCTTGGTTGGCGGCACTGTTGACGTATACGAAAGAGACGGTAAATATCAGCTTTATGCCAAACAGATTATTTTGGATGGTGCAGGTCTTTTGTATGAAAGATTTGAAGCAC
Source organism: Lachnospiraceae bacterium (assembly GCA_028693705.1). GTDB lineage: Bacteria > Bacillota > Clostridia > Lachnospirales > Lachnospiraceae > JAQUUX01. The sequence goes on from JAQUUX010000024.1 coordinate 24,998, forward strand.
TGAAAAAAGAACTGGAAGAGCGCGGAATGTTTGCCAGGGAGTATAAACAGGAAATTCCTAAGTATGTACGAACAATTGGTGTTGTAACAGCTCCTACGGGTGCAGCTGTCAGGGATATTATCAATATTACAGGCAGACGTAATCCTTATGTGCAGATTATTTTATATCCTGCGATTGTGCAGGGAGATCAGGCGCCGGTTAGTATCATAAATGGAATCCATGCGCTGGAGCAGAAGCAGGTTGACGTGATCATTGTTGGCCGAGGTGGCGGTTCCATAGAAGATCTGTGGGCTTTTAACGAGGAAATCGTTGCTCAGGCGATTTTTGATTGTCGGATCCCTATTATATCGGCTGTCGGACATGAAACAGATACTACGATTGCAGATTTTGTGGCAGATCTAAGAGCACCTACACCTTCTGCAGCAGCAGAGCTGGCGGTGGGAGATATCAGAGAGGTCAATGAACGACTGGCCGGTTATCATGATCAGCTGTTTCGTAGTGTCAACAGACGCTTGGAAAGAGAGCGTAACCGTATTCATACATTGCAGATGCGCCTGCGATATTTATCTCCGGCGAACCAGATACGTGAAAAGCGAACCTATGCTGTTAAATTAGAAGACAGACTGCAAAATGCCATGCAGAACATGTTGCAGGAGCAGAAATACAGGCTGGCAATTTATATGGAACGAATGAAGGGCTTATCACCTATTGATAAATTAAACCAGGGTTTTTCTTATGTGGCAGATAAGCAGGGTAAAAATGTACGTGAGGTTTCGCAGGTTTCAATCGGGGAGCAACTGGATATTCGAGTTAGGGATGGTGTGATAGGAGTGGCGGTTACAGACACTGAAAAGAGAGAACAATATGGAAACTGAAAAAAACATGAAAATAGATAACAGTATGGAAACTGATGACAAAGAGTTCACACTGGAAGAAACATTTCAGGCGTTGGAAGAAACAATTGGCAAACTGGAAGGCGAAGATATTTCATTAGAAGAATCTTTTCAGGCATACCAGAGCGGCATGGAATTACTGAAACAGTGTAATGATAAAATTGACCGGGTAGAGAAGAAAGTCCTGGTTTTAAATGAAAAGGGTGGTTTGGATGAATTTGCAGAATGAGATGACAGATCGTGTCACATACATTGAAGAAGTTATAAAAAAATACCTGCCTGCCGAAGAAGGTCTGCAAAAAAGTGTAATACAGGCAATGAATTATAGCCTGTTAGCAGGAGGAAAAAGACTTCGTCCCATGTTGATGCAGGAATCCTACCGAATGTTTGGCGGTGAGAATATTTACCGGGACAGTGAACGCGGGAAACTGGTAGAACCGTTTATGGCAGCAATGGAGATGATCCATACCTATTCGTTGGTGCACGATGATCTTCCGGCTATGGATAATGATGAATATAGAAGAGGCAGAAAGACAACCCATGTAGTATATGGTGAAGCAATGGCTATTCTGGCTGGAGACGGATTGTTGAATTTTGCTTTTGAAACTGCCTGTAAAGCATTTCGTGAAGCAAAGAATCCGGAAGAATACGCCAGGGTAGGAAGAGCCATGGAAATATTGGCTGGAAAAGCAGGAGTTTATGGGATGCTTGGCGGACAGGTGGCAGATGTAGAGGCAGAAGAAAAGGATACAGTATCTTCTGATACATTACTGTTTATTCATGAAAATAAAACAGCTGCCATGATAGAAAGCTGTCTGATGATCGGTGCAGTACTGGCCGGAGCAGAGGAAGATGAAGTCAGACTGTTAGAAAAAGCAGGCTCTAATATTGGCGTTGCTTTCCAGATACAGGATGATATTTTGGATATTACCAGTACACTGGAAGTTTTAGGAAAGCCGATTGGTTCAGATGAAAAGAATCATAAACAGACCTATGTGAGTATACATGGGATGGAACAATCAAAAGCAGATGTGAAGAGATTGTCAGAAGAAGCTATTACCATTCTGGCGTCTTTCCAAAGAAGAAATGAATACTTAGAGCAATTGGTAGAACAGTTGATCTCTAGAAAAAAATAGGATCGGGGCGGATAAAAAAATGCTGTTAGATCAGATCAAACAGGCAGGCGACATTAAGAAAATAGATCCAAAAGATTATGATGAGCTTGCATCACAAATCAGACAATTTTTAATCGAAAAAATCAGTGTGAATGGTGGACATTTAGGTTCTAACCTGGGAACAGTGGAACTTACCATGGCACTTCATCTTTTCCTGGATTTACCGCAGGATAAGATTGTCTGGGATGTAGGACATCAATCATACACTCATAAAATATTGACAGGCAGAAAAAACGGGTTTGATACTTTGAGAAAGCTTGGCGGTATGAGTGGATTTCCTAAAAGAAAAGAGAGCAAATGTGACAGTTTTGATACAGGGCACAGTTCTACCTCTATTTCCGCAGGACTTGGACTTGTAAAAGCAAGAGATCTTTTGGGCGAGGATTATGATGTGGTATCTGTAATCGGCGATGGTGCCCTGACGGGTGGTATGGCCTATGAGGCATTAAATAATGCAGCTAAGCTGGATACTAACTTTATGATTGTTTTAAATGATAATAATATGTCCATTTCTGAGAACGTGGGCGGTGTATCTAAGTATCTGAACAGCATGCGTACAGCAGATGGTTATCTGGAACTGAAAGAGGGTATCTATAATACGCTGCGGGATATCCCTAAATATGGTGATCCTCTTGTTGCAGGTATCAGAAAAGCCAAGAGCAGTATTAAACAGCTGGTGATTCCCGGTATGCTTTTTGAGAATCTGGGAGTAACCTATTTGGGACCTGTTGATGGTCATAATATTAACAGCATGATACAGGCATTTAAAGAGGCTAAAAGAGTAAAAGGAGCTGTGCTTGTTCATGTGATGACCAAAAAAGGGAAAGGCTATGAACCTGCCGAAAGACATCCGGCCAGATTTCATGGTACGGAACCATTTATCATTGAAAATGGTCTGCCTAAGAATAAGAGAGTAAAAGCGAATTATTCAGATATATTTTCGACCGTTGCGATTAAGCTGGCTGAACGCAATCCCAAGGTTGTGGCAATCACGGCTGCCATGCCGGATGGCGTGGGGCTGAAAAGATTTCATAATATTTATCCTGACCGCTTTTTTGATGTAGGTATTGCTGAACAGCATGCAGTCACTTTTGCAGCAGGCTTAGCGGCAGGTGGTCTGATTCCGATTTTTGCGGTATACTCATCTTTTCTGCAAAGAGCTTATGATCAGATACTTCATGATGTATGTATTCAGAATCTGCCTGTAATTTTTGCCATTGATAGAGCAGGATTAGTAGGCAGTGATGGAGAGACACATCAGGGTATTTTTGATATTTCTTTCTTATCAACCATTCCTAATATGGTAATTCTGGCACCCAAAAACAAATGGGAACTGTCAGATATGTTAAAGTATGCAGTTACCTTGCAAAAACCGGTTGCTATCAGATATCCGAGGGGTGAGGCATATGACGGTTTGCGGGAATTTCGTGAGATCATCGAGACCGGCAAAAGTGAAATGATCTACCAGGAGGATGAAATCTGTTTATACGCCCTTGGCAGTATGGTAAAGACAGCAGAATCAGTAAGAGAACAGCTGAAAGCAAAAGGACATCGCTGTACTTTGGTAAATGCAAGATTTGTACGTCCTTTAGATGAGCAGATGCTGGTATATCTGTCCAATACGCATAAGATGCTGGTTACCTTGGAAGAAAATGTGCTCACAGGCGGTTTTGGAGAACAGGTCAGAGAATTTTTGGATTGTGAAACGGAAGTACCTTTACGTGGTATGCAGAAAAAAGCAAAGGTATTAAATATTGCATTACCGGATGAGTATGTGGAGCATGGCAATGTAGAACTGCTGAAACAGGAATTAGGACTGGATGCGGATAGTATCGTTTCACGTATCCTACAGGAGTTGGAATGAAACAGAGATTGGATATTTTATTGGTAGAACAGGGTCTGGCAGAGACCAGGGAAAAAGCAAAGGCAGTTATTATGGCCGGGGACGTTTTCGTGGATGGCCAGAGGGAAGATAAGGCAGGGACTTCCTTTGATCCTGCCAAGATACATATTGAAGTAAGGGGGAATACCCTGCGATATGTAAGCAGGGGTGGTTTGAAGCTGGAAAAAGCAATGGCCAGTTTTCCCATTGCACTGGATGGAAAGATCTGTATGGATATCGGTTCTTCCACCGGTGGTTTTACGGATTGCATGCTGCAAAATGGTGCAGTTAAGGTATATGCTGTGGATGTGGGACATAATCAGTTAGCCTGGAAACTCAGATCAGACGAACGGGTTGTTTGCATGGAAGGTACTAATTTTCGGTATCTGGAACGCAAGGACATAGACGATGATCTGGATTTTGCTTCCGTTGACGTTGCGTTTATTTCTTTGACAAAAATACTCATACCCGCCAGAAAACTGTTAAAAGATTACGGGGAGATGGTTTGTCTGATCAAACCTCAATTTGAAGCCGGCCGTGAAAAGGTTGGTAAAAAGGGTGTAGTCAGAGAACCGGAGATACATGAAGAAGTTATTTGCAAGATAGTGGATTTTGCTGATATGATTGGTTTTACGATTAAGGATCTGGAATATTCACCAATCAAAGGTCCGGAGGGTAATATAGAATATCTGGTTTTCCTGGAGAAAAATCCGGAGAAAAACGAAGCAGTGGAAGGTATGGAGGAAGCTACGGCAGAGCAGAACGGCAGGCAGATTTCTGCAGAAAAGACGGGCTTTTCAGAAACACCGGAAATGAAAAAAAAGATTAAGGAAATTGTGGAAAAGGCTCACGGTTCCTTACAGACTGCCTGACAAAAGGTGCGCATGTGAAGAGTTTAAAAAATTTTTATATTATTACCAACAAACATAAAGACAGAGAACGAATCATGACAAAACAGATTTGTGATTATCTGCAGAATCATGGTGCAACATATACGGTTCAGTATGAGGAAGTGGCACCTGCAGGGCATTTGCCGGAACGAGAAGATGATCGTATACCGGAAGATGTGGAATGTATACTGGTTCTGGGGGGAGATGGTACTCTTTTACGTGCTGCAAATCAGGTAATGGAGAGAGAGATCCCTTTGCTGGGTATCAATCTTGGGAATCTGGGTTTCCTGGTAGAAGTGGATCCGGAAGAAATTGAACAGGCTCTGGAACGTTTAATGTCCGGGGCGTATGAAATGGATTCCAGAATAATGTTATATGGAAAGATTACCAGAGATGGCAGAAAACTGGCGGAGACCAGGGCGTTGAATGATATTGTCATGACCAGAAACGGTTCTCTTCAGATCATTCATTATGATATTTCCGTTAATCAGAAATTCCTGAATCGGTTTAGCGCAGATGGTATGATTCTGGCAACGCCAACCGGATCTACAGGGTACAATATGTCAGCAGGCGGACCAATTATAGAGCCATCTGCAAGATTGCTGGCGCTGACGCCGATCTGTCCCCATACATTGAATACCAGAAGTATTGTTTTATCACCTGATGATAAGGTTACGTTAGAGATTATTAACGACAGAGAAGGTGCGCTACAGGAGGCTGAGGTAAGTTTTGATGGTTCTTATCGATATCCGCTTGTGGTGGGAGATAAGCTGGAGGTTCGTGTATCACGAAAGGTAACCCATATGATCCGACTAAAGGAACAGAATTTCCTGGAAGTCCTGCATAAAAAGATGAGTGAGTGAACAAAATGAAGAAAACCAGACATCAGAAAATCAAGGAAATCATTGAATCACATGAAGTGGAAACCCAGGAAGAACTGGCAGAGAGATTAAAACAAAGCGGGTTTCAAACGACACAGGCAACAGTTTCCCGGGATATCAGGGAATTAAAGCTGACCAAGGTTCCTGCGGGAAATGGAAAACAGAAATATGTTATGTTAAAGCAGGATGATGCAGCTTTAAGTGATAAATACAGCAGAGTTTTGCGCGATGCATATGTGTCCATGGATAATGCCCAGAATATTCTGGTAATGAAAACTGTTTCCGGTATGGCAATGGCGGTTGCCGCGGCAATTGATGGGATGAAACTCAAAGAGGTGGTTGGCTGTATTGCCGGTGATGATACTATTATGATGGCAATCAGAACGCTGGAAGATACCTATCTGGTGATGGATAAGCTTCAGAAAATGATCGAAGAATAATTATGTATCGTATTGTGTAAGAGGATGACACAGTACACCTGGAGAGATACATAAGGAGAAAAAGATGCTAGTAAGTTTACATGTGAAAAATCTTGCGTTAATTGATGAAACCGAAGTTAATTTCGGAGAACATCTGAACATTCTGACAGGCGAAACCGGTGCGGGAAAATCTGTTATCATTGGTTCTATTACACTGGCACTGGGTGCAAAAGCGGACAAGGATATTATTCGTGCAGGAGCAGAGTATGCCCTGGTAGAGCTGGTATTTCAGATTAGAAATGAGAAACAGAAAAAGAAGATACAGGAACTGGACATTGTTCTGGAGGAAGATGATTGTCTGATCATTTCCCGCAGAATACAGCCCACCAGAAGTGTCAGTCGTATTAATGGAGAAACAGTGAGTGCAAAGCAGCTGCGTGAGCTTGCCGAGATTCTCATCGATATTCATGGACAGTACGAACACCAGTCCTTATTACAGAAAAAGAAACATAAGGAAGTTTTAGACGGCTATGCCGGAGAAACGCTGCAAAAACTGAAAACAGAGATTAATAGAGAGTATCACTCTTATAAAACACTACAAAAAGAATTTGATGAATCTGCGATGGACGAAAGAGACAGGCAACGAGAAATGGACCTGGCAACTTTTGAAATACAGGAAATCGAAAATGCCAGACTGGTACCCGAGGAAGAAGAACAGCTGGAAAACGGATACCGTAAGATGGTAAATTTTAGGAAAATTGCTGAAGCAGTTTCCGGAGCATATGCATTAATTGGATCGGACAATGCAGACAGTGCAGTAAACCAGACGGGAAGAGCACTTAGAGATATTAGACAGATCAGCAATTTAGATGAAGAACTGCAAAATCTGGAAGCTATGTTAGCGGATGTGGACAGTCTGCTTTCAGATGCAAACCGCAGCCTGTCTGAGTACCTGGATAGCCTGGAGTTTGATGAAGAAAGTTTTCATGAAACAGAAGACCGGCTGAATCTGTTAAACAGTCTGAAAAATAAATATGGAAACAGCGTAGATGAGATATTACGTTATCAGACCGAAAAACAGCAGGTCTTGGAAAAGTATGCAGATTATGATACTTATCGCAAGCAGCTGGAAGTAAAAATACAGGATTCTTACCAGAAATTATGCACTTTATGTGAAAAAACATCTGCTGTCAGGTCTAAAAATGCAGGAATTCTTGCAAAACAGATGAAAGAAGCTTTAATTGATTTGAACTTCCTGGATGTGCAGTTTGAAATTCAGGTAAGACCAAACCCGGATAATATAACCGCTGAAGGGTATGATGAGGTGGAATTTATGATATCCACCAATCCCGGAGAGCCGATCAGACCGCTTACCGATGTGGCAAGCGGCGGTGAATTGTCCCGTATCATGTTGGCGCTGAAAACAGTTCTGGCTGATAAGGACGAAATTGAAAGCTTGATTTTTGATGAAATTGATTCCGGTATCAGTGGCAAGACGGCATGGAAAGTTTCTGAGAAAATGGGAGAACTTGGCAGAAAACATCAGATTATCTGTATTACTCATTTGCCGCAGATTGCGGCCATGGCAGATACACATTTTCTTATTGAAAAGAAAGTGGACGGAAAACGTACCGCTACCGTTATCGTGGAACTGGAAACAGCAGAAAGCGATAAGGAACTTGCCAGAATGTTAGGCGGTGAGGTAATCACTGAAACCGTTCTTCAAAATGCCAGAGAGATGAAGGAAATGGCATTAAAAGTAAAATAATAACAAAATTTATAACGATAAAACTAATCCAAAGCGCGCATACTAAATGGAAAGAAAAATAAAAATGGAGTGCAGCGTATGACATGGAGAGTGGTGTATCGTCGAATGTTAAAGGTCCTGCTTACCGTTTCACTTACTGGTATGGCAGGACTTCTTTATTATGGATATTGGACAAGTGTGCCGGATCATATATGGTTAGAAGCAAACAAAGAACAGACACTTGATCTGGGTGTACCCGCTAATGGCATTTTAGAGCAGGGATATGTTGAGATGGATTATCAGCAGGCGGATAAAACTATTCCGGTTAATTTAGGACATGCTGTTTCTATCCAGACCGGTGCTGTTAATTCTTACCAGATGGATTTGAAATTATGGGGGATTTTGCCCTTTAAGCAAGTGCAGGTTGATGTGGTGCAGGAGCAGACTGTGATACCCGGCGGAGAGGCAATTGGTATCTATGTCAGTACAGAAGGAAATCTGGTGATAGATACAGGGTCATTTATCGCAGAGAATGGCATGACAACGGAACCGGCAAAATATGTGTTGAAAAAAGGCGATTATATTTTAAGCGTAAATGGAGTATCTGTTCATGAAAAGTCAGAATTTAAGGAATTGGTTGCAAATTCTGATGGAAAAGAAATGATACTTACTATCAGCAGAGACGGAGAGACATTTGATGTGTCAGTGACACCTGTGCCTGATGAAACTGGTGCATATAAACTGGGTATTTGGATAAAAGATAATGCCCAGGGAATCGGAACGTTAAGTTTTCTCACAGCAAATGGTAATTTTGGAGCTTTGGGACACGGCATTAATGATACGGATACCGGACAGCTCATGGAATTGCAAAATGGAGCATTGTACAGGACGAATATTATTTCCATTATGAAAGGAAGTGTGGGAACTCCGGGGGAACTTACCGGGCTCATTGACTATACGAAAGGAAACAGGCTGGGAACTATTTTAAAAAACACAGAAAAAGGTATATTCGGTTATTGTGATGGAGATCAGATGATGGAACCTTTACGGGAAAAGGCTGTTCCACTGGGATTTAGACAAGAAGTGAAAAAGGGCTTGGCCGAGATTATTTGCAGCGTGGAAGGAAAACCGCATTATTATGATGTGGAAATCGAAGCTATTCATCTGGATGAAGAATCCGACAACAGGCAGATAGAGATCGCAGTAACTGACGAAAGGCTGTTGCAGATTACCGGAGGTATCGTACAGGGTATGAGTGGCAGTCCGATTTTGCAGAATGGAAAAATGGTGGGAGTCGTAACCCTTGTATTTGTGGATGATCCTATTCGTGGATATGATATTTTTGCGGAGGAAATGCTTGAGGAACTATAACCATAGCTGAAATGCTAATATACATCCGATTGCATAAAAAACAGAATATTTAGCAAATAGTGCAAGTTTATGCGTTTAATGAGAGTTGTCTGACAGTATTACTTGCTTTTATAATCAATCTTGCGGCGAAAACTGAAAAACGTTGCTGAATTGATGGAAAAAAGAAAGGCTGGAGTATTTTTATGGAGCAATTTAACTTAACAGTCACAAAAGACAGGGACAGGGTTTATGAAATACTTGGAGATTTGATGAATGCAGACAAGGAGTTTCAGATCATGATCACTGTACCTTCTGCAACCAGACAAAAGAGTACAACAGAGGTATCGGTACAAAATGAGATAGAGACCAGACTTCCTGAAACGAACAAAGATCTGGAAAAGGATGTGACTGAGATGATCCATGAAATCGGAGTACCGGCACACATAAAAGGATATTAGTATCTGCGTGAGGCGATTATGATGTCGGTAGAAGATATGGATAAGCTGAATTCCATTACAAAGGTATTGTATCCTACAATTGCAGTAAAATTTCAGACAACTCCCAGTCGTGTGGAACGGGCTATCAGACATGATATTGAGGTAGCCTGGTCCAGGGGCAGAATGGAAACCTTGAATAGTTTATTTGGGTATACGATTAACGGTGGAAAAGGAAAACCCACCAATTCTGAATTTATTGCATTGATAGCGGATAAAATTCGACTACAGTATCGAAATTAGGCTTTTAAAGGTCTCCCCCATGATGTATAATAAATGCAAGATCTGGAGGACTTAGAATGAAAAATGTTTTATTTGTTGCATCAGAGGGAGTACCTTTTATTAAAACAGGTGGATTGGCAGATGTTGTAGGTTCGTTGCCTAAATGCATTGACAAAAGATATTTTGATGTAAGGGTTATCATTCCAAAATATACCTGCATGAAACAGGAATGGAAGGATAAGCTGACCTTCAAGACTAGCTTTTATATGGATTTTCATTGGAAAAATGAATATGTGGGGATACTGGAAGCAGAGGTAGACGGAGTCAAATATTATTTTATTGATAATGAAATGTATTTTGGCGGATTTAAACCATATGGAAGTGATACATTATTTGAAATAGAAAAATTTGCTTTTTTCTCAAAAGCTGTTTTATCGGCACTTCCTTTGTTGGATTTTAAACCTGACATTATTCATTGTCATGACTGGCAGACAGGATTGGTACCGGTATATTTACAGGAGAGATTCCAGGGAAATGATTTCTTTCATGGTATCAGAACTGTGATGACCATACATAACCTGAAATTCCAGGGAAAATGGGATACAAAGTCGATCAGGGATATTACAGGTCTGCCGGAATACTATTTTATGCCTGACAAACTGGAATGCTATAAAGATGCAAATTTGTTAAAAGGTGGTCTGGTATTTGCAGATGCAATTACTACTGTCTCGGAAACCTATGCGGAAGAAATCAAAACTGATTTCTACGGAGAAGGACTGAATGGTCTTTTATGTGCCAGAGCAGGAGATCTGCGAGGCATTGTAAACGGCATTGATTATGATGATTTTAATCCTGAAAAGGATACAATGATTACACATCATTATAATGCAATGAATTTCCGAAAAGAAAAGATCAAAAACAAGAGAGCATTACAGGAAGAATTGGGACTGGATAAAACAGATAAGACCATGATGATCGGTATTGTTTCCAGATTAACTGACCAAAAGGGATTGGATCTTGTTTCTTATATTATGGATGAATGGTGTGGCACAGACAATATCCAACTGGTTGTACTGGGAACCGGTGATGAACAGTATGAAAATATGTTCCGTCATTATGACTGGAAATATCATGGTAAGGTTTCTGCTAATATTTATTATTCAGAGGATCTTTCACATCGTGTGTACGCGGCATGTGATGCATTTTTGATGCCATCTTTGTTTGAACCCTGCGGACTCAGCCAGTTAATGGCACTTCGATATGGAACAGTTCCGATTGTCAGAGAAACCGGCGGATTGAAGGATACGGTGGAGCCCTATAATGAATATGAGAGTACAGGTACAGGCTTTAGCTTTGTAAATTATAATGCTCATGAGATGCTTTCATGCATTCGCTATGCAGAAAAAGTATATTATGAAAATAAGAGGGAATGGAATAAAATTGTAGACAGAGGCATGGGGACGGATTATTCCTGGCATGTATCTGCAATGAAATATCAGGAAATGTATGACTGGCTGATCGGATGATCAGCCAGTTTTTTTAGCTAATTTTTGGAGTTGTCGGCAGGGGCAATACCTGTAATATCGGAATCGATCATCATGGAATAATTGGTATAGTAGACTACAAAACCGGGATTTGCACCACCAGGTTTTTTTACATTCTTTTTTTGCGTATAATCGATTTCAACTTTTTCCTGCTCACGCCCCTTGGAATAGTGGGCAGCAAGTCGACCGGCTTCCTCAAAGGTGCGATCCGGCAGTTCTTCACCATTAGTTTTCACGATCACATGAGAACCGGGGAATTTCTTGGAATGAAACCACCAGTCATTGCCTGTAGCAAACTTAAAGGTAAGCTCATCATTTTGATAATTATTTTTTCCAACATATATATCGAAACCGTCACTGCTCACATAATGAAACGGTTTGCTGGTGATCTTGGCTTTTTTGCCACCACCTTTTCTGCGGATATATCCGGCCTCTATCATTTCCTCTTTGATCTGTACCAGATCCTCTTCGCCGGCAGCGATGTCTAAGGCATTACTGATAGATTCCAAATGATCAATTTCGCTTTTGACTTCTTTGGTCAATTCTGATAAAGCTTCAAAAGTTCTTTTCAGTTTATTATATTTATCAAAGTATTTTTTTGCATTTTCGGTAGCAGTCAGAGTTGGATCTAAAGGAATCGTTAGATTTTCATTGGTATAATAGTTCAGCGCGGTCAGGGATTTATCACCTAAAGCGGCAGTGTAGCCATAGGTATGGAGTAATTCGCCATAAACCTTGAATTTGTCTCGCTTTTCGGTATCTTTCATCTGCTGACACTGAAGGTCGTATTTTTTTACATTACGTTCTAATGCAGTTTGCACTATTTTCCTAAGATCTACAGATTTCTGGCGAATTCTGGTGTATGCATTTCGTTCGGCATAATACTGTTCCAGTAGACGTGAGATGGAAGAATACTCAACTGATTCATCAGCGGCATACATGGTAAGAGGAAGAGCAGCATACTCCACAGGCTTTCCGCATTCATAGACGATACGGGGCGCAAACTGCTTTTCTTTTACACGGGTCATACAGTTGGAAAAAGTCTGATAAAGAGATGCCCATTCTCTGCTATCTAAAGTAGTGGCAGGGCGATCTGCATCCAGGGCACATTCCGCACAAAGTTCATTGGCAATGACAGGTGATAAACCGGTGTAAGTACTGTAGATTGCTTTATAAACAGGAATTGCTTTAGCTGAAAGCGTGGCTTGGAATGAATCCGGATCAGTATCCAGAGGGTTCACTTTATTTTGCGTTTCAGGGATGAAATAAGGACGTCCCGGCAAAACCTCACGGACAGAGCTGACCATACCTGAAATATGTTTAATACTGTCGATGATCATTCTTTTATCATCACAGAAAATAATATTACTGTGTTTACCCATTAATTCTATGATCAGGGATTTCTGACAGAGATCTCCCATTTCATCCAGATGTTCAATGTCAAATTGGATGCACCGTTCTAATCCGGGCTGGGAAATGGCAATAATACGTCCGTTCTGGATATGTTTACGAAGCAGCATACAAAAATTAGGTGCTGTCATAGGACTTGTCTTATTGGAACCGGTCAGGTAAGCCAATGGAAGAGATGCATCTGCTGATAATAACAATCGGTACTGGCTGTTGGAAGCGTAAAGGGGATGAGTTTCATCCGCCAGGTTGTTTTTTATTGTTAAAAGCAGTTCGTCCGGCTCAGGCTGGGCTATTTTGTAAAGTCGTCCGCCTAAGAGTGTCTGGTTAAATTCTGTTACAATATTGGAAATGGTTATACCATCAAAAGCCATTGGAAAATTACTCCTTTAATTTTTTCTATTATTATAACACATGGATTCTTGAGTTTCCGCAAAATGTTATTTCAAAATGATTAACTTCTCCTAAAGTGTCAATCCGTCAGTTTTCTGAATGATGATGAGTGACGTTGAACAGAGTAGAGACACTTAAATAAGCCCCGCTGG
>JAQUUX010000025.1 GCA_028693705.1 Lachnospiraceae bacterium
CATCATAGCTTTTAATGTATCAACAAAAAAGGATATTTGTGTGACAATTTTTTCACACGAATATCCCTTTTTATACTTTTTATGCTTCCAACGCCTCATTTTCCTCACTGAGTATGCCATCCACGATTCGAACCACGCGTTTGGCTGACTTCGCAACATTTAAGTCATGGGTAATCATTACAATGGTGTTTCCCATATCATTTAATTTCTGGAATAGCTTCAAAACTTCTTTTCCACTGGTAGAATCCAGCGCACCTGTCGGTTCATCTGCCAGCAGAATGGCCGGTTGTGATACCAGTGCCCTCGCTATAGACACTCTTTGCTTCTGTCCACCGGAAAGTTCACTCGGCTTATGTCCCAGTCTGTGGGATAGCCCCAAAAGTTCAATAGTTTCCATACTCATTTGGGCTGCTTCCTTATGATCGATGCCCCTTGTAAGAAGGGGCATAATAATATTCTGCAAAACATTATAGGTTGGAATTAGCTGATAGTTCTGAAATATAAATCCAATTTCCCTGTTGCGTACCTCATTCAGTATTTTCTCTTCTGTCTCATGAATAGGTCTGCCATTTAAATAATATTCACCGGAATCCCATTCATCCATACATCCGATAATATTCATTAATGTGGTTTTACCGGAACCGGATGGCCCTAAGATGGCAACAAACTCACCCTTTTTTACCTTAAAATCTATATTTTTTAAAATAGGAACCTTTTCCTCGCCCAGCATATACCCTTTACAGACATCCTTCATTTCTATTACATTTTCCATACGCTATCCTAACCTGCTACTTTCATGCACTTTTTATTCCATGTTATATGACTTTACGGCTATCCCACTATATATACTGTCGCAATAGAATTTCCATCGCCATCCTGTCCCTGTGTCTGAATGATTCCAATTACATCTCCTGCACCCAGCCGTGAAAAAGTTGTCGTAGTTCCCAGTATGGTTATCACATCCGTACCTACCGGAATCATAACCGTATACTGCTTTTCGGACAGTTCATAGGAAATGTTATCTGTATCTGTAAAGACAGCCGCCATTTTATTATTCTCTATATCTTCGACGGCCTGTAACAGTGTATATGTCATCTCATTTCCACTAATACTGTCAACCTGGGCATAGACCAGTTCTTCTCCCTCTTCAACTATCATTTCCACAGCAATATCATCATTCTGGGCATCCATTTCCAATTTATATCCCATGACTGTAACAGCCACTGCTGCTATAATGATAACGCCGAATATAATCATTCTGTTACGCCGTTTTTTCTTTTTTAACTTTTCTTTCTTTTTTTCCTGCCAGTTTTCCATGAACCTGCCCTTTCCCATATCATGTATTCTTTATTCGTTTTCTGCAGCACATTTACTCTTGATTCAGTGCCACTACGGGAATCAAAATGGATGCTTTATAGGCAGGATAAAATCCAAACACTGTCCCGGTGATAACACCGAAAAGAAGAGATATGACTGCATCTGCTACCGACAATGTCACCCTCATATCAAAGCTTTCCACGATTGGTGTGATACCCAGCGCCAGCAAAACACCTAAAATGGCGCCAATCATACTGGTGCAGGATGCCTCCAGCAGAAATTCAAGCAAAATGTCTTTTTGTGAGCACCCAATTGCTTTTAAAATACCGATTTCATTGGTTCTTTCTTTTACGGATACGAACAAAACATTCATAATGCCGATACCGCCTACGATAAAGACAATGATCGCCATGGCAATTAACAGCATAGTCAGGGTATCATTAGAAGCAGATGCTGCCTCCATCTTGGTTCCGGCATCCGAAATAGTAAATTCTGCATTTGGATAAGAATCCGCCAAAACCGTTTCCACATTAGTAATAACTGTATCAATATTATTCACATCCTCTGCCACCAGGGTAATCGTCGGACTGACATCACTTCCGGTCAGATATTTAATTCCGGTATTATAAGGAATAAAAATGGCTGTATCCGGACTGATCCCGGATGCTACAGAACCCATTTCTTCCAGTACACCGGCAACCACATAAGGTCTGGCATCTATATAGACCACGCCATCGTATGCGTCATACGCGCTGCCAAATATTTCTTTCGCTACAGAGCTTCCCAGAACGCATACCTTTTCCTTGCTTTCATCATTTTCATCTGTGAGAAATTCGCCAATGGATAAATCCATATTACTCATTTCCATATAATTACTTAATACACCTGCTATGGTATAGGTTGCCGAATCCTCTAATTCACCACCTTCTACAGAAGATGTCGTGGAATAAGAAATCGTAGCATCGTTGATACCCGGTACGAAAACTTGAAGATCATCCATGTCTTCTGTGGACAATACAATATTTTCCTGATTCATACGATCACTGCTGCCCATGCCTCCCATACCCGGGAAACCGCCAAAACCGCCACCGAAAGATCTGGTAGAACTACCACCAAAGTCTCCACCAGGCATTCCGCCTGACATACCGCTCATTCCTCCCATACCCCCGGAGAAACTGGTACTCTCCGACTCATAGGAAATATCAATAGCACCAGCATTTAAATTTTTAAACTGTTTCGCTACTTCTTCTTTACCGCCGGTTCCGATGGCTATTACCATCATGATCGTAGCCGAACCAACTACAATACCAATAGAGGTCATGATCACTTTGAATTTGTTTTGGGACAGGTTCAGCCAAACCAGTCGAAATAATTCGGATAATCTCATTAGTCCGCCACCACACTTTCGATCAATACAACATCTCCTTCATTCAATCCTTCCACAACTTCCACATTGATACCATCTGAGAAGCCCGTTGTGATTTCCTGTTTTACGATGTCACCATTTTCATCTCTCAATTTCACATATGATTTATTGCTTTCCCTAAATACCGCCCTGTTAGAAACATAATCTACATTATTGGTTTCTTTTGTCAGGAATGTGATTTCACCGGTCATACCCTGATACAATTCAGATACGTCACCTTGAAGTGTCACCGTAACCGGATAATATTCTGTATAATCACTGCTGCTGTATTCTGCATCACCAATCTCTGTTACTTCTGCTGTAAACACGGTATCTTCATAGGCCGCCAACGTAACATTTGCCATATCTCCCTCAGCTATATCCGTCATATCGTCTTCTGCTATATTTACACTCATAGTAACTTCTGTTTCATCATACAAGGATACCAACGAAGTACCCTGACTCACATCATCATCTGCCACTACACTGATCTCTGTAATTACACCACTGTACTTAGCCTGTATCACATCATTCACAATCAGCGTATCAAAATCATTAAGCTTTTCTACAGCTTCGTCATAGGCATCCTGCTCTTCTGTTGCATCCACCTCCAAATATCCCAATGATACAGCTTTCATTTCTTCTGCTGTATGATAGCTCAGCATTGTCTGGTCATAAGTTTCTTTAGCGGTCAGCTTTCCGCTTTCCTGATCTCGCTGTGCCTTGGTCAGATCATTCTGCAAGTCTGCGAGATCATCTTCATCTTTTTCAATTTGGTCGTTCATGGCATCCAGATCATCTTCCAAAGTACTTACATTGTCCATTGCCGTGAATTCCAGCTCAGTTAAAAACATAATTCTCTGGGCATTATCCGTATTTTCATATGGATTATCCTGGCTGCTTACATAATTTCTGAACTCTGTCAGCTGAGAATAAACGCTGTCCAGATTTTCTTTTGCTGCGTCATATTCTGTCTGTAGCTCGGCCTGATCTTCCAAATCTTTCTGATAATCTTCATTTTTCTCATCCAGAGCCTTCTGGGCATCTGCAACTGCATCTTCCAGATCTTTCAATGCATCATTATAAATCAGTTCTGCATATTTACCATTGGTCATACTGCTGGTATAGGTCTGTTCTGCGCTTAATTTATCACTTGCCTGGGTACTGACAATCGCGTCCAGGTCTGCCTTGGCTTCATCCACATCTGATGTTAACTGGGATCGGATATCCTCCACACTGTCTGCTGTGAGCCTGATCAGATCATCTCCTGCATTTACATACTGACCAACAGTGACCAAAATGGAATCCACTGTCATCTTGGCTGTAGAAGATGAATTACTGCCTTCCGTTGTACTGCTGGCAAAACTGTTCATCATGGCAAACGGACTCATGCCGTCCCCTCCCATATTGACTGTTGTAGTCGATGTGGTGGATGCTGAACTGGAACTTTTAGTCATAGCACTGATATCCAGATCAAAAGTCTGTTCCTGAGAGCCAATATCTATGGTACTATCTTCTGAAATGCCCACAGACAAACTGCCATGTTCCACTGTAGTTTCCTTATAAACAATTGATGCCTCTTCGGTTTTTTCTCTGCTTTGCAATACAATACCAAGGATCAGACAAATTACCAGCAATATTGCAATAATGGAAGTTCCCATAACGTTTTTCTTTTTTACTTTTCCATCTTCATTCCAAAAGAATTTCTTCAGCATTTCTATTTTCATTGAACAGGACCTCCCATTCCACCAGGCATCATACTGCCGGTTCCTCCGGGCATACTTCTGTCGCCCGACATACTGCCCTGGTTATTTATATCAAAGCCTTCAGCATCTTGTGTTTCAGCTGTGGTTTCAATGCCATTCTCTGTTTCTGCCTCTGTATCATTTACAGAATCACTGACCCTGCTGGCTACATAGACCACATCTCCCTCTATAAGACCATCTGTGATTACAATATTCACACCATTACTCATGCCTGTGATTACTTCCTTTAGTTGCTTTTCTCCATCATCACCATCCACATATACATAGTTTTTATCATTTTCAGATACAATAGCATTTTGGGAGACGTATACCACATCATTTGCTGTATCGGTAATAAAAGTTACATCTGCAGTCATGCCGCCGTACAGATCTGTGGTATCTCCTTCCACTTCAATTTCCACCGGATAGCTTACCGTAGTGGCGTGCTCAGATGTGGCAGACGTTGTAATCGAAGATATATGCCCCGTATATTCTCTGTCATCATATGCTGTAAATACAATTGTTACCGGGTCATCTAAAGATAGACTTACAATATCCTCTTCCGATACATCCACGGAAAGAGTCATATTTTTCTCTGTTGCATATGCTACAACCTCGGTGCCTGTAGTATCCAGAGTATCTCCTGTCTCAACACCGAGAGTTGTTACAATACCGGAATCCTCCGCATATACAGTACCGTCCCCGACAAAGGCTTCAAAATCTTCTAATTTATCATTCAAATCGTCCAAGTCATCCTGGGCATCGTTCACAGCTGTCTGCGCACTTTCCAAAGCAGAATCATAAACACTCTGCGCCAGGCTGCCATTGGATACTGCCGTTTCTTTGGACTGTTCAGCTTTTAAAAGGTCTACTTCGATCTGCTCTTCAATATCTGCGATTTCCTCCTGATAAGACGCGATATCTTCTTCATCCTGGGCAATCTGATCCTTCATGTCCTGTATTTTCTGTAATGCATTTTCATAATTATTTTTTGCATTCAAATAAGAAATCTGGTCATTGACGTTATCAGTCAACCCGTCATTGTCTTCCATCTTATAAACCCATTCGCTATAAGTTGCTGCTGCGTCTCCCATCGCATCAGAAGCATCATCCATATCCGCATTCTGTTTTGTAATGTCAGCATTGCAGGCATTTATTTTTGCCTGTAACACACTGATCTGATTATTCAACTGTGTTACTGTGGCATTATAAACACTGTCTGCCACAGAAGAATCCAGTATACTGCTGTCATAAGTCTGCTTAGCCGTCAGCTTATTAATCTGGTACTCTGACTGAGCTTCCTCTAATACAATTTCTGCCTCCGTAATTGCAGCCTGCAGTTTTCGTCTGACACGGTCAATGCTATCCTGCGTAAAAGTAAGCAGTGCATCACCCTCTGTAATTCGCTGTCCTACCACTACATTAATATTTTCAACTTTCAGATATTTGATGACTTCCTCTTCTTCGTCATCATCATCGTCTTCATTATCCTCCGTAGACAAATCCAGATCATATACCAGAGAATTCACGCCATATTCCAGGGTTCCGCTTTCAGTTACTCCAACTGTAAGATCTCCCTTTTCTGCAATTGCTTCTTTATATACCCAGGTCTCCTGATTCAGGTTTGGTTTGATAAATACTGTATAACAGGCCGCTGCCACCAGTGCCAGGAATATTATGCCAATCCAAATAAATTTCCGATATTTTTTCTTAATGTGAGGTAGTTTCATCTGTTATACCTCCTTCCTGTTCTGCTTCACTTGCCTGCCCGCCTGGCTCCTGCATCCGATCATCTGATGTCATTCCAAATACTACCTGAGCAGTCTGGTTGGCAGTCAGCTTGCTTACATCTCCTGATAATGTCACTTCTACCGCATATGTAATATTGGTTCTGCTGTCAGAGTTGGAATCCGGATTAATCTCTGTAATCGCACCATCAAAGGTTCCCTGATCAGAAATAGATACCAAAGCTTCTTCACCCACATAAATTTTAGCAATATCTGCCTGCGCTACTGATACAGAAACTGTCATGGTCTCTGTGTCTGCAAATGCCAGCACAACAGTACCATCTGTCAATTCATCTCCAGCCTCCACTGTAAGCATGATAATCTCGCCGGCTCCCTTTGTATACAATGTGCCATCTCCTACGGAAGCCTCAAAATCAGCCAGGTCATCCTGGGTATCATCTTTTGCATCCTGGGCTGTATCCAGGGCATCCTGGGCCTTTTTTACAGCGGTATCGTAATCTGACTTTGCCTGATCTTTCTTAGCAAGTGCCATATCATATGTTTGTTTCGCTGCCAAACAATTCGTCTGATAATCTGCCTGTGCCTTTTCCAATGCTGCCTGATAATCCACCAATGCTGCCTGCTCCGTTACCAGCGCTGCTTCTGCATCTGTTTTAGAATCAATGGATTCCTGATATTTGTCTACAAAGGTTTCATCAGTGGTATAGATTAAAGTTTTTAATTTCACCAGTGTTTTATATTTGTCATCACCATTTATCTTCTGGGCATCTGCAAAAGATTTCTGTGTTGGAATAGAACCATGACTATATCCCCATGCATCACACAGTTCATCAAACAGATCCTGAAGCGCGTCATACTGGTTTTCATATTCATTTGCACCGGAGGTATTATAATCTGAAAAATTCTCAACCTGCTTTGTATATGCAGCAACATCCTCCAACGAATCATCCACTTTTTTCTGGGCATCAGCCAGTGTTCTGTCTTCTTTCGCAATTGCTTCATTATATACAGCTTCTGCCTGGTCAGCCTCTAATACAGTAGAATCATATGTATACTGTGCCACGATTACTGCATTCTGATAGGCAATCACTTCTTTTCTATAATTCAGATCAGCCGTAGTAAGTTCATCTGTCAGTTCCTTCCTGGCATCTTCCACACATTCATCTGTCAGCTTTAAAATAGGGGTATCCTTTTCTACCACATCACCACTGGAAAGGTATACCTCCTCAATTTCAAGCTCTGTATCAAGTTCTGCAACGTCAAATTCCTGAGAATCAATTCCGATTACGGTAACACCTGTAGAAGTTACCAGGTTCCCCATATCCCGTCCGTTTGCATTTCCATGTGCCATCATTTCCTGTAAAGAAGCATCCTGCTTTTCTGCGAACAGAAAATAATAAGCGCCGGAACCCGTCGCCAAAATTATTATCAAAACAATTACCAATATCATTGTTATCTTTTTTGGGGATACTTTTGTTTTCTCCTTTTCTTCCATCGTCGCCTCCATCATTTTACGCATTACTTAACTGTATCTATCTTAATTATTAAATGTTTCTAAAAATTGTTTGAAGTGTGAAAAAAATGTGTTTTTTATCGCGTAAAAAAAGAGCCTCTGTATCGCAGATCATAGATCTGTTTTACAAAAGCTCTAGCTTTATCTTCTATATCATTGCATGCTGCTTATTACAGCAAAAACGCTACTAAAAGAGGAATTGTTACCACCGATAATGCCGTTGTGATCAAAATATTGCTGACCACCAGTTTTCTGGACGGTGACTCATACTGATTTGCCAGGATCAGCACCATAGCGGCTACCGGCATACCTGTTGAAATAGTTGCAATACCGGTAAAATATTCATTTACTCCTGTTAGCCTGCAAATACCACAAATAATCGTTGGAATTACAAGTAATCGAATAACTGCAAAAATGTAACTCTTTTTTTGACAAAGAGATTCCTTTAACGGGAATAACGCCATCGTAGATCCTAATATAATCATCGATAGCGGTGAAGTAATATTTCCCACCATATAAACAGTATCATATACAATACCATTCATTCTAAATCCGGTAACATACACCAACAATGCCAGCATGTTTATGATAAATCCGGGATTTACGCATTTCTGAAGTGCATCCTTCAGAGAACTTTTTTCTCCATCCTTGTTCTGTTTAAAACAGTTCACACCATAAGTATATACCAGAATATTAAAAGCAAAATGCATCATGGTGCAATAAAAAATAGCTTCATCACCCAATACCGACTGTAACACCGGATATCCCATAAAGGAAACATTGGCAAACATCATCATACATTCCACTGCCGGTTTGTCAATTGCATTTACACGGAATACTTTTACTACGATTTTTCCTATCAAAATAAATCCTACATACATCAAAAAGCCTGCTGCCAGGATTACAAACACCGAACTTCTTCCATCCTTTGATGCTGTTAATACAGACGCCAGCACCAGAAGCGGTGATGTCACATTTGCGATCAATGTGGAAATCTTTCGGTTGGCATGATCATCTAAAATTCCTGTTTTCTCCAGAATATAACCCAGTATCAGAATCAGGAAAAGTTTTACCATAACCAACGCTATAACAGAAACACTCATAAGCTCTCCTCTGAGGTGCCTTTATCGTGATAGCACCGTACAGAGAATATTATCTCACTTCGTTAATTCTTTGACTACCATTTTTTCAACAGATTTCATATCCATATCCATTACAAAGGCAATTTCTTCATATAACCACTTCTGGGCAATCTGAATATATTTTTCATCTCCAACCAGTATCTTTTTACCGGCATCCACTCTTTTTTGTTTTCCAAGGTATACTGTTTTGATAACCCGCACCAATTCTTCCGGTTTAAACGTAGCAAGTGCTTCTTTATATTTCACGGCACGCAACTTATCATTTTCTTCCCAGATACCATCAATTTCCGGGATCTCAGCAATCAGATTCTCAATCTTCTCCCTTGTCATGACCGGTCTTAATTTTACCTTATCGCTGTTCACTGGTGTAAAAACCTGGCTTCCCTTTTCATAAAAAGGACGCAGCGTATAATACTCTTTTTCGGAGCCACGACCGCATAAAGCCATCTCCTTAATATCTGCCACCTCACAGATACCAGAGCCCTCATGCACTATAAAATCTCCTATCTGATACACTCAATCAACCTCGCTTTCTTTTATCAACTGCTTTAACTCTTTTTTTGCTATATCTCTTTCCGTTTCAAATACCGAACAATATTCCTCCAAAGCTAACCGTTCAAATACCTTTTGTACCTTAGTATCTGCCGGACTCACCTGTAATGTGTCTCGCTTACTTTTCTGTTTGGCATGTCGAATTAAAATGGACAATCTGATCCATTCTGAAAAATCCGTTTTCCGTTCTGCCTGTCTATATTCCAGACTACGCATATCGGGATTACCATACCAGACTTTCTCCGCTTTAGCAGCACATCGTATAGCTTCCCAAATCTCTTCTCTGGAAAGCAATTCTCTGACTGTAATTTGATTATCAAGAGAGACTACCAACTGACCTGCTCCCTGTGAAATTGGCTCGAGTACATAGGACTGTTCTCCCGGAAGTACCGTAACGATTCTACATAATCCAATTGTCCCGTACATAACAAGCTGTTCTTTTTGAAGCATAACAAGGGTACCCTTCCTGACTTCTATCATTGCAAAACTGCCTATTTGTATTTATTATACTTCATTTTGGGCAATTATGTAAGACATTTTTGTAATGTTCTCTTTGTTTTATGGACAATTTCCAATACTAATCTGCAGTTTAAATGGATTAAAGCAAACCGAAAGGGATGACTATACTCACTCTTCGAGACTCGCTTTCGCTACATGAAACTCGTAGCAGTACATAAGCTTGCAAAATACGCAAGCAAGTACTGACGAGTTTCAAGTGTCTCTCAGAGTGATATAGTCATCCCTTTCTTTGCACTTTATTCCAATTTAATCTGCAGTTAGTCCAGTCTGTAGCCAAGGCCAAACTATCGCAATTATTCACTTACCGTAACTGGGGTCGCACCACCGGGCACCATAAACTGCGGCTAAAAGAAAATAATTATTGCCGTAAAACGAGGTTCAGCCGTGTATCGTATGCGAACAGGTACTGTAAGGACATCGGCATTTAGGCTGCGTAGTTTGCAGCCTTATGTTCCGCTATGTCCTTACCGTAATGAGAATGTGCCTGTGAGCATATGATACACGGCTGAACCGTCACTTTACATCAATCTTTATTCCTTTAAACTACATTTTACTCATCTTCTTCATTTTTTAAAGCTGCCTCCATCTTGGCCCGCTTTTTCTTAGTCAGAACAATACAGAGTTCCATTATCGCAAAACAGATAACAAATAAAAATACAAACATAAATGCACACATAGGAAGAAACAGTCCTGTTATATTGTTTCTGACTACTTCATAATTACGATATTTTCCAATGCCAAAGAAAACAGTAAAAAGAATTGCGGCACCCAGGCTATATAAAAAAGCATTCTTGGTAGTAGGCTTGGAATAATAGTCCCAATTTCCTTTTTTGATACAGCCAATCAATACCGTGAGTCCTCCGGCTAACAATATGATGATCTCTCCCGTCCAATATTCAGGTGCCAGTTCCAGAATATAGCTTTCCCAAATAAGTGACAGACATGACAGTGTAAACATTACATAAAATCCATAATGTTCAACCTTCATCATTTCCATATTCTCTCTCTCGTCTGTAATTTTCTTAAATAGTTTCATCTTCATTCTCCTCCCAAAATAAGTCATTTAATGTTCTGTCCAACGCCCTGCATATGTTGATGCACAGTTGCAGGGAAGGATTAAATTTACCAGATTCAATCATGCCTATTGTCTGTCTCGTGACTCCTACCAATTCTGCCAGCTGTTCCTGTGAAACATCTTTTTCTATCCTGGCAATCTTCATTTTCTTATTCTTCATAGGATATTTGTTCCTTTCCTGTTTCGCTGAATTGAAAAGTTAAATTCAGCATGAAAATAGCGGCATTATGAAACCACAAATAATCAGACAAAAAAAATCAGACCCTCAATACTCCGGGTCTGACTTTCTAATTATTTATCTTCTTTATGCTGCAAGCCTTCATAATAACTCACTTCGCCCTTGCAATTCTTCTTCACATAATACATGGCCTTGTCCGCCTTAGTGAGCAGTGCATCAATTCCTTCATCTGCTGTCCCCCACTCAGGTATTAGTAATACCCCTGCTGAAAAGCCGATTTGACATGAGACATCCTCTTCCAACATAGCAACCGGCTGTTTACTGAACATTTGAGCCACCGCTTCACGTACCGCTTTTTCATCAGCATATCCGTACAAAGTAACTGCAAATTCATCTCCGGATAAATGTCCGGCCACAGCAGGACGTCCTGTAATCGCCTGATGTAAAAACTCTCCAAAGGTACTAATATAAATATCCCCTGCATGATGTCCATAGGTATCATTTATCCGCTTCAGATTATCCAGATCACACATGATCACTGCCCCATAGGCATCTTTCTTTTTCTGCAGACGACTATTACTTACTTTCTTAAAATAATCTCTCACATAGAGACCCGTCAGCGCATCATAACGATACTGCCTCTGTATATGATCTACCGCTGCATTAAAGGATTGATAGACCTCTTTCAGTTCTTCTACATCACCTTCCTCCAGAACAGGATTATCCGTATCGATACGTTCCATATTCCTTTTCAGTTCCCGGAAAGGTCTGAAAAGATAAGGAATAACCAAATGTGCTATCCAGGCCGCAAAACCTACAGAGATCAGGTATGCCGCCATCATGATAAAAATAACCCGTTGCACCCAGATATCGTTATCTTCTTTTGGCTCCAGTACCGCAATGGAAATGTCCGTTTTCTGTCCGGCATTTTCCTCAAATACTACTTTTCGAAGATTACCCACATATTTTCTGCCTTGAATACTACAGCTTATCGTTTCATCCTGTTGGATAAGCTGCTCGCATTCCGTGGAATAGGCAATTTTACCATCGATCAATAAAAAGAATTGATACTCTGCCTGTTTTTCCTGAAACTTCAGATCCGAAATCAAAGTATCACTGATTCTTGCGCCAAATAGCAAAGTCCCGCTTTTCGTGTCTACTCTTTCAATTCTATATAATGCATTCTGTACTGCATACCAATCTGTTTTATTTTCTTTTATCTGCAAATCTTCCAGTGCCGCAGCAGCCACGCTCACAAGAGACTTTTCCATCTGCTCTGACCAATTCGGCATCTTCTCTATTAAAACACTGCTCATATTCACTCCGGAATCACATTTAATATCCCGGTATGAAAAATCCACAGAGTCCGGCTGCGTATCCCTTAAACATATTCCCTCTCCGTTCTCAGGATTCACATAAAATAAAGTGGTAGCCGAATCCATATGATTTAATGCTTCTATCATGGACATGTGAACCTTCTGAGGACGTTCTTCCCGCTCCAGCATGGCACAAATATCATCACATACACCTGCCATATGACTCATTCCTTCTGAGAGACCTTCTGCTTCCTCTTCTGCTGCCACACTTCTGGCTCTTTTAGGATAATTCCAAAGTTCCCTGATTACCGTCAGGCTTAAAATACAGCCAAATAAAAGGCTTTGCATGATAATTGCAATCACCAGAATCAAGTATATTCTTTTACGGTAGCCTACTTTCTTTTTTGATTGTATCCGGATATCATCGTCATGCGGCATATCCATCCCAGCTTTCTCTACTGTGCCCACTCACTGTCTAAAAATGTAATTCGATCTATCATAAAATTCTGAACCCTGCTCAGCCAAAACGTATATTGTTTCTCCATATCTGCATCATCTGTGGCATCCTCAAAATAGGCCCAGCGATATTCATCCATCAATACTGATTTTTCTATTTTCTTTACCTGTTTTGGGATATCTTCCTGTGCTTTTTGCAAAGTCAGGTCTCTAAATTCTTCCCAGTAAAGCTTCTTTACATATTCTCTGAATTCTTCATGCTGATATAGTGCCCACCACAAATCGGAGTCTGATTTTCTGATATTTGCATAAAAAGAATCCGGTTCAAAAAGATCCACTTCCATCCAGGTTGTAGGCGTAGCCAGTGACTTATCATAATCCCATGGGCTGCACGCAAAAAGCTTTGTGCTCACCTCATCCGGGAATTTCACAAAATACTGACTGGTATAGGATGCATCCTGATTTTTGGAAATCTCCTCCAGTAAATATTTTCTGGCAAATGAATCCAGATCTATATAAGCAGTAAACGGTTCCCCTGTATACGGGTTTAATCCATCCTCTGCAAAAATTGCTTCTTCAAAAAACTCGTATAAATCAGCAGCATAATTTACCTGTTCCCTGGAAGCATATTCCGGGCTCTTAATAACAACAGGCTGATTTCTATAGGTTATAAAACCACTGGGTTCATCCGGATACCGGTAATCCAGATCTAATTCCATCAGATAGGTTCCTGTAATATCAACCGGATTCTTAGGGATATCATACCCTTTCAAAGACTTTGCCCACTCGCCCCAGTCTGCAATCTGAGGAAATGTTCCCAGATCCGCGCCTGCATTCAAGCTTTCTGTTTCTTTTTCCAGACTTGCCCCTTCAATTCGACCCTTACCTAATTCTACCTTTTCCGTGATCAGATAACTTCCCATGTATTCTCCGTTTGCATATACATCTGTATAATCCATTTCCGGTGTATATGGAATACCGCCTTCTCTGGCCATGCCCAGAACTGCAAAGTTTCTAATCATTGTTGGGTCAAAGGCATCTGAGATCAAGAGCCATGTCCTGGATTTTCCCATACCAAATAAATCTGCCTTTGATTGTAATTTGACCTGATATGACTTCTTTTCTACTGAATCAAAAGAAATGTTTCCCCTGCAATTCAAACGATCCATATGACCTTTGTACATGGCATTTCCGTTAGCATCCAGAACTGTAATCAGCCCCGCTTCTCTGTTATTCTTATCTGCATGAATATAGTCCATACTGCCTGAATCTGTTTCCAGGAAAATCGTTCCGATATTTGCTGAACGCATTACCCGAAACTCTATAGCACTATGGCTTCCTGCCACGCTGACACTATGTTGTCCGTCTGTCAGCAGGACCATATCCCCATGCTGTACAATCTGACCATCTAAAACAATTTCGCCCACATTTACTGTTCTAAGCTGAACCTCTTGTGGCGCAAATGATGGCAGGAACAAAAAATAATTTCCATCCGTATTTTGCCACCAGTGTGTCTGCAGATTTGCACCTGTCTCCACGATACCGTCCTGTACAATTCGAACGCCAAAAGAAAAATCCTCATCCAAAGTTTCCCGCTCTTCTGTCACAGCACCAGACAGTACCGGAACCGGACTCTCAGCGGTCATCGTCTCACTATCATACCGGATTCCTGCGAGTATCATTACCAGCAAAAATAACATCAGTAACGCCGCTTTTGCAATCACGACCAGGTATAGCTTATAATTTTTTCGCATTTTCATCTTTCCTGTAACATTTCTTTTTTATTTAAATACATATTGTGATCTGCTTTGTCCAGTATTGTCTGCATGGTACATTCTGAATAATCAGTGGAAATGGCATATCCACAGGCAAAGCATAGCGCTATCCCCGTACCGGATATCTTACCTCCATAACTGTTAAATTCTTCTACCGCCAATTTTATCTTTGCAATGATCTGCAGCACGTCCTGATCCGTTGTATCTGTAATAACTGCTACAAATTCATCTCCACCATATCGCCCTACAAATTGCTGTTCAGGGATGTTTTTACGAATGATGTTGGCGAAATTCTTTATGACTGCATCCCCTGCTACATGTCCAAAAGTATCATTTATTTTTTTCAATCCATTCATATCATACATGATACATGCTGTTGGTACTGTCAGAAATGTCTTCTTCGTCAGTATTTCTTCACACCGGCTTTTATTTGGAAGTCCTGTATGCAGATCTATAAACGCCTTTTGATTCAAAGAACTATTTACCCTTGCCAGATAGATCGCCTCTGAAACCTCTTTCAACATAAATATAATCAACGCCAATATAACAATCACAAGAAATATCTCTATGATC
The DNA here is from genome assembly GCA_028693705.1 of Lachnospiraceae bacterium. Lineage (GTDB taxonomy): Bacteria > Bacillota > Clostridia > Lachnospirales > Lachnospiraceae > JAQUUX01. Next base: position 15,315 of record JAQUUX010000025.1, read on the forward strand.
CGCACCTTACTGGCATTTTTCTGTGAGTACATCTCTGCCGCACTGACAGTATCGTCAGCTAACCTGAAATACTCCTCACTCATAGCAATAATATCGGTCCGTTCTGCTCCATATTCACGAACATCTTCAATTTCATCTTTCAGTTCTTTCCAATAATTTGAAAGTGTAGTCAGTTTTTCCTGATAATCCTTGTCATCAAGTCTTACCAGATTTAGGTTAGAACTGCCATCTTTCAGACCTGCAAGGATCTCGTCCAAGTATTGCTCTAATTCTGGATTCTCCATATTGGAAATTTCCAACTTTACCAGTCGCTGTGTGGCACCCCTGACGATACCGGCATAATTTACCACCCGGGCAGTTCCCTGTATTCTGGATACATTTGCCATCATAAATACAATCAGAATGATTAATGTCAGAATCAATGCTGTTTCAAAAACTTTCTTTTTTCCGTAAGTTTCTTTTCTTTCGTCATTCATATTTCTCACGCAACTTTCCTGTAGCTTGTAATTGAATTGTACGTTGTAATCAGAAATATTTCAACAAAAAAAGAACCATCACATGATGATTCTTTTCAATAGCGAAGGGGAGATTCGAACTCTCGACACCACGGGTATGAACCGTGTGCTCTAGCCAACTGAGCTACTTCGCCATATGCAATATAAATCCATGAAATAAATTTCATAGAAATGGGACCTATAGGGCTCGAACCTATGACCCTCTGCTTGTAAGGCAGATGCTCTCCCAGCTGAGCTAAGATCCCATTCGAAAGTTGCTTCGAAACAACTGACAAGTGATAGTATACAAGGTAACCTATCAGCTTGTCAAGTATTTTATCAAAAAAATTGTGTTAATTTTTTGCACAACTTTTTAATCGTTACATTCTCTCTGGAGCAGCAAATCCCAGCACATCAATACAGGTTTCCAGCATGTTCTTACATAACAGTAACAGCGCAACCAAACCTGCCTTTCTCTCTGCATTCTCTTCTGCCAGAATCTTGGTTCCATGATAGAAAGAATTAAAAGCATTTGATAATTCATAGATGAAAGCACAGACCTTATGTGGTGCCAGCTCTGCATTGGCGTTTTCCATCATGGCATTGAATTTTGCAATGGTACGCATCAATTCTTTTTCTGCAGCACTGCCCGGATTCTGTAATTGTAAGCCTTCCAGACTGCCGCCCTGTTCCTTATACTTATTCAGAATGGACTTCATACGCACGATGGTATACAGAATATACGGTCCGGTATCCCCTTCAAAAGAAGTAAATCTGTCAATATCAAAACAGTAATCCTTAGATGCCTGATTAGACAGATCTCCGTATTTAATAGCAGAAAGAGCGATCATCTGTGAAATCTGTTTTGCTTCCTCATCCGAGATATCCTTCTGGTTTTCTGTGATCTTACCATACATTTCTTCGTTGATCTCTTTGATCAGGTTTTCCAGACGCATAACGCCACCCTGTCTGGTCTTGAAAGGCTTGCCGTCACTGCCGTTCATGGTACCAAAACCAACAAAATGTAATTCTGTTTCAGGTTTTACCAGCTTTGTCTTTCTGGCACAACGGAATACCTGCTCAAAATAAAGTTCCTGACGCTTATCTACTACATAGATAATGGAATCCGGCTTCATATCACGCATACGCACGGTAATCGTTGCCAGATCAGTTGTATTATATAAAGAAGCTCCGTCTGATTTTAAAATCATGCATGGCGGAATCTCTCTGGTATCTGTTTCTTCCTTTACATCTACTACCAGCGCACCATCACTGATATGGGCATATCCGCCTTCTTTCATATAAGTAACCATAGCCGGAATCGCATCATGAACAGAGGATTCTCCATTCCAGAGATCAAATTCCACATTCAGCTTCTCATAATTCTGTTTCAAATCTGTTACAGAAACCTTGATAATATGATCCCAAAGAGCACGATAGCCTCTTACGCCCTGCTGTAACTTCTTTGTGGCTTCCATAGCCTCTGCCTTGTATGCCGGATCTTCCTTGGATTTACCACTGGCTGTAGGATAGATTTCTTCCAGTTCCGAAATGGTAAAAGGAGCTTCTGCAGGATACTCTCCTGTAAAGCTGTCATCAAAATAACACAGTTCCGGTTTTCTTTTCTGTAACTCTGTGATAATCAGACCCATCTGAAGACCCCAGTCCCCCAGATGAATATCACCTGTTACATCATTGCCGCAGAAACGCTGCATTCTCTTAATGCTCTCACCGATAACAGCAGAACGCAGATGTCCTACATGCAAAGGCTTTGCCACGTTTGGTCCGCCGTAATCAATGATGATCTTCTTAGGCTGCGCCGGCATTTCCAGCCCGAATTTATCACTTTCTGATAATTCCTTCACATACTCTTTCAGAAAGGAATCTGACAGATTAAAATTCAGGAATCCGGGATTTACTGCTGTCACACCTTCCAGCACCTTGCTGTCCTGTAACTGTTCTGCAACTGCATTTGCGATCATAATAGGAGCCTTGTGATATTTTTTAGCTCCTGCCATAGCACCATTGCACTGGTATTCACAAAGATCAGGACGATTAGAAACACTAACCTTTCCCAATTCCGCATCAAAGCCAGCAGCTTCAAATGCCTGCATCATTTCTTCTGAAATCAGATCTAAAAGCTTCTTCATACTATTTCAATTCTCCATTCTTTTGTTCCAGGCGCTCATTCCTGGAATATACACATCCGCAATAATCCTGTCTGTATAAATCAAAAATCGCTGATAATTCAATCGATCTTTTATACCCGTTTTTCTTTTTGAAATCAGAGGGTAACCAGCTGACAGCATATTCCTCTGCTAGTTTTTCTCCTATTTCATTTAATTTTGCCGCATTTTTCAAAGGGCTGATGGTTAATGTAGTGGTAAAATAATCAAAGGCCTTCTGTTTTGCCAGTTCCGCTGTTTTCCGAAGTCTGAGTTCATAACAGCCAAAACAGCGTTCTCCGCCCTCAGGACATTTTTCCAGCCCCTTTGCCATATCATAAAAAAGAGCCGGCTCATAATCCCCTTCTATCACGGTGATAGGATGTACTTTACCGGTACTATTCATACCCGTGAAGTCTCCGGTTTCCACCTGCTTATTGTAGGCTTCTATTAACCGTTTCTCTTCTGTCACCCGTTTCCTGTATTCTGCGTCCTCAGTGATGTTGGGATTATAATAAAAAACCGTTATAAGGAAATATTCCCGCAAATACTCCATGCAGTAGCTGCTGCATGGAGCGCAGCAGCTGTGCAATAAAAGTGTTGGCGGGTTATTTTGATCAAGCGTGCCTAAAACACGTTCTAATTCTTTTTGATAATTCTGATTCATTTTATTAAACTCGATCTGCAATGGAAGCAATATCTACAAGGCTTAAGCCCTCTTCCTTCTGGGCATTTTCCAGACTGGTAACCAGTGCCTTTGCAGTATCCATAGCTGTAATACAGTTTACACCCGTTTCAATTGCTGTTCTTCTGATTAAGAAACCGTCTCTGGATTTGTCACGTCCCTGTGTCGGAGTATCGATAACAAGGTCAATCTTATGTCCCAGAATCAAGTCCATAACAGTAGGTGACTCCTGGTTGATTTTGTTAACCTTTCTCGCCTTTACACCTGCTTCATTCAAAGCGGCAGCTGTAGATCTGGTAGCATAAATGGTATAACCCAGTTTTTCAAAACGACGTCCTACTTCAATGGCTTCACCCTTATCTGCATCTTTTACGGTGATGATCATCTGTTTGTATTTTGGCAGATTTACACCAGCACCCAGGAATGCCTTGTATAAAGCTTCTTTAAAGTCTTTTGCAATACCGAGACACTCACCGGTAGACTTCATCTCAGGTCCTAAGCTGATCTCAGCACCACGAATCTTCTCAAAGGAGAAAACAGGCATCTTAATGGCAATATAATCGGATTCTTTCTGTAAGCCCGGCTCATAACCAAGATCACGGATCTTCTTGCCCATGATAACTTCAGAAGCCAGATCCACAATCGGAATACCGGTAACTTTACTGATATAAGGCACCGTACGGCTGGAACGAGGATTTACCTCGATGACATATACCGCATCATCAACTGCGATAAACTGGATATTAATCAAGCCAATAACATGTAAAGCCTTTGCCAGTCTTCTGGAGTACTCTGCTATGGTCTCTTTTACTTTTGCACTGACAGTAGGTGCAGGATATACGGAAATGGAGTCGCCGGAATGAACACCGGTTCTCTCAATATGCTCCATGATACCCGGGATCAGAATGTCAGTACCGTCACATACGGCATCTACCTCTAATTCCTTGCCTTCCAGATACTTATCTACCAGGATCGGATGTTCCTGTGAATAGCGATTGATGATTGCCATAAACTCTTCAATTTCCTGATCAGAAAGGGCAATCTGCATACCCTGTCCGCCAAGTACATAAGAAGGACGAACCAGAACCGGATAGCCTAGTCTGTGAGCTACTTCTTTTGCTTCTTCGGCTGTGAAAACAGTACCGCCGGCTGCACGCGGGATCTCCGTTTCCTGTAAAATCTTATCGAATAATTCTCTGTCTTCTGCAGCATCAACATCTTCTGCCTTGGTACCCAGAATCGGAACACCCATTTTCATCAGACTCTCTGTTAACTTAATGGCCGTCTGTCCACCGAACTGTACAACAGCACCGTCCGGATGCTCAATATTTACGATATTTTCCACATCTTCTGTGGTAAGAGGCTCGAAATACAGCTTATCAGCAATATCAAAGTCAGTACTTACAGTCTCAGGATTGTTGTTGATAATAATGGTCTCATAGCCTGCCTTGGAAAATGCCCAGGTAGCATGTACGGAACAATAATCGAATTCGATACCCTGACCTATACGAATAGGACCGGAGCCCAGTACCAGTACCTTTTTCGGTGGATTGGTCTCTATTGCTTCATTTTCTCCGCCGAATACAGAATAGTAATATGGGGTGCTGGCTGCAAATTCTGCCGCACAGGTATCAACCATCTTAAATGCTGCCACAATACCATTATCATAACGCAGCTGTCTGATCTCTGATTCTGTTTTGCCTGTCAGTCTGGCAATAACAGTGTCAGGGAATTCGATTCTCTTAGCTTCTTTTAACAATTCAACAGTAAGAGGTCCTTTTTCCAGGGTTGCTTCCATTTCTGTTAAAATAGCAAGCTTATCAATAAACCACACATCCACCATGGTAATCTCATGAATGGTGTCATAATCAATTCCTTTACGAATTGCTTCCGCGATGACGAAAATTCTCTGGTCATCTACGATTTTCAGGCGTTCCAGTAATTCTTCTTTGGAAAGTACTGTAAAATCATAGCTTCTAAGACAATCCACATGCTGTTCCAGACTTCTCAGTGCTTTCATCAGGGCACCTTCAAAGTTATTGCAGATACTCATAACCTCACCGGTTGCTTTCATCTGTGTGGTCAGCGTACGTTTGGCTGTGATAAATTTATCAAATGGCAGTCTTGGAATCTTCACGACACAGTAATCCAGTGTCGGCTCAAAGCTGGCATAGGTCTTGCCGGTAATGGCATTTTTGATCTCATCCAGTGTATAGCCCAGTGCAATCTTAGCTGCAACCTTGGCAATCGGATAACCGGTTGCTTTGCTGGCCAGTGCAGAGGAACGGCTTACACGGGGATTTACTTCGATAACACAATATTCAAAGCTGGTAGGATGCAGGGCGAACTGTACGTTACAGCCACCGGTAATCTCCAGTTCATTGATGATATTCAGTGCTGAAGTTCTAAGCATCTGATATTCTTTATCAGAAAGAGACTGGGAAGGTGCTACAACGATACTGTCACCGGTATGCACACCAACAGGATCCAGATTTTCCATATTACAAACAGTAATGCAGTTTCCTGCACTGTCACGCATTACTTCATATTCGATTTCTTTCCAGCCCGCGATACAACGCTCTACCAGTACCTGCCCTACACGGGAAAGTCTGAGACCGTTTGCCAGGATATCTTCCAGTTCTATCTGATTGTGAGCAATACCACCGCCGGAACCGCCCAGTGTATAAGCCGGACGCAGTACAACCGGATAACCGATCTGCTTTGCAAAAGCAACACCGTCTTCTACATTTTCTACAACCAATGACGGAGCACATGGCTCGCCGATCTTTTCCATGGTCTCTTTAAATTCCAGACGATCCTCTGCCTTTTTGATGGTCTTGGCAGTTGCACCCAGAAGATGCACATTATGACTTGCCAGGAATCCGGATTCTTCCAGCTCCATACCAAGGTTTAAGCCTGCCTGTCCACCCATGTTAGGGAGAATGGAATCCGGTTTTTCTTTTTCAATGATCTGCTCTAATACCTTTAAGGTCAAAGGCTCTATATAGACGCGGTCTGCAATATTCTTATCTGTCATAATGGTAGCAGGATTGGAATTAACCAGAATAACCTCCATACCCTCTTCCTTTAAGGAACGGCATGCCTGGGTACCTGCATAGTCAAACTCTGCTGCCTGTCCGATGATAATAGGACCGGAACCGATTACTAATACTCTTTTTACATTAGGATTCTTTGGCATCTTATCTCTCCTCCATCATCTTAATAAAGCGGTCAAACAAATAACCGGATTCCTGTGGTCCGGGACAAGCCTCGGGATGGAACTGCACCGTGAAAATATTTTTTCCGGTGTAAGCCAATCCTTCGTTAGTACCGTCATTTACATTTACAAATGCCGGTGTGGCAATCTTTGGATCCAGTTTGTCCATGTCTACAACATAGCCATGATTCTGGGAGGAAATGTGAACTCTGCCGGTTGACAGATCTTTAACAGGATGGTTTCCACCACGATGACCATATTTCATTTTAAAAGTATCTGCTCCCGTTGCCAAAGCCATCAGCTGATGACCAAGACAAATTGCAAAAATCGGGATTTCTGTATCATATAATTTCTTGATCTCAGTAATGATGCCGGTACATTCCTTTGGATCTCCAGGGCCGTTACTCAGCATAATACCGTCCGGATTTGCTGCAATGATCTCTGCTGCCGGTGTAAGTGCAGGATAAATAGTTACTTCACAGCCTCTCATGGCAAGTGATCTGGCAATATTATCCTTTGCTCCCAAATCCAACAGGGCAACCTTCTTGCCTGCACCGTTTAATTCTTTTACCAGGCTTGGCTTTGGCTCTTTGATTCCTTTTGCATATGCTTCTTTATCAAAAAAGGCACTTCCGGAAAGCGGTCCGTTTTCAGCCAGACTGACTGCACCCTTTACTGTATATTTTTCTGCACAGGTAACCTTCTCCACTACTTTTCCGCAGGTATAAGCCTTTAATTTCGGCTGAATCTCTGCGAAGTCATAGGAAGCATTGGTAGTAATCATACCATTCATGGTACCCTTTTCCCTTAAGATCTTAGTCAGGGCTCTGGTATCAATACCTGCAATACCCGGTACCCCATTCTTTTCCAGGAAATCCTGAACGGTTCCGTCCATACGGAAATTGCTTGGTACTCTGGATAATTCTCTAACGATAAAACCATCAGGCCATGGTTTTCTGCTTTCCATATCTTCCTTGCAGATACCATAATTTCCAATCAATGGATATGTCATGCAGACTGCCTGTCCTGCATAGGAGGGATCTGTTAAAACCTCCAGATATCCGGCCATTGAAGTATTAAATACGATTTCACTGATGATGTCCTTATCTGCTCCAATATGAGTTCCTTCAAAAACAGTTCCATCTTCTAAGATCAAAAATGCTCTCATCCTGATAACCACGCCTTCCTGTACAAGTTTCTATTATTTTCAGCAGAAAACTATTCTCTGCACAATAAAACGATTATACTACTGCATAATCGTTTTATTATATCATATGATTTTTTTTGCTTCAACTTTAAGTCGATGAAAACTTTGCCAAATTTTATCTAAAGTAGGAAACTCCGGATTCGAAAATCTTTAAATCCTGCTCGCCATAGATATTAATGGCAACGCTGGCGTCTCTTCTTTCAGAATGCGCCATCTTACCAAGACATCTGCCATCCGGTGATGTGATACCTTCGATAGCTGCGTAGGAACCATTAATGTTCCATTCTTCATCCATGGAAACCTTACCACTCAAGTCACAGTACTGGGTAGCTACCTGTCCGTTAGCAAACAGATCATCAATAACGTTCTGTGGTGCTACGAAACGGCCTTCTCCATGGGAAGCCGGATTAACATATACCTTACCAACCTCTGCACCCTGTAACCAAGGGGACTTATTAGAAGCTACTTTAGTATATACCATCTTGGAAATATGACGGCTGATCGTATTAAAGGTCAGAGTAGGTGATCCTTCTGTCTGTCCTGTGATCTGTCCGTTTGGTACCAGTCCCAATTTGATCAATGCCTGGAAACCATTACAGATACCAAGAGCAAGTCCGTCTCTTTCCTGTAAAAGTTTGGTTACTGCTTCTTTTAGCTTCGCATTCTGGAATGCGGTTGCAAAGAACTTTGCAGAACCATCAGGTTCATCACCTGCGGAGAAGCCACCCGGGAACATGATAATCTGTGCCTGAGCAATTGCTTTCTCAAATTCCTCTACGGAACCACGGATATCCTCGGCACTCTGGTTACGGAATACTTTCGTGATCACATCTGCACCGGCACGTTCAAATGCTTTGGCGGAATCATACTCACAGTTGGTGCCCGGGAATACCGGGATAAATACAGTAGGTCTTGCCACTTTATGCTTGCAAACAGCAACGCTGTCTGCGGTATAAGGATGTTCTGCAACCGGAGCAGTATCCTTTTCAGCTTTATAAGGGAATACCTTGTCTAACTTGGATTTCCATGCCTGTAATGCCTCTTCCATGGAAACTTCCACTGTTTCAGTTTCTGTATGATAAGCAAATACAGCCTTTTCAGTTACCGTACCTACCAGCTTGTAATCTGCATGCAGGCTCTCCAGCTGATCTGCCGGAACTTCTGCCAGGATATCTCCCATTTCATTTTCAAACAAATCAGAAGCATCCATGTTTTCAGCAAAATCCACACCAAATCCATTACCGAATGCCATCTTGGCAGCACCCAATGCGATACCCTTGGAATCCAGTGCATAGGCAGATACAATCTGTTTATTTTCCATCATATTGGTAATGGCATCATACAATACCATAACTTTATCGTATACCGGAATATCATACTGGTCTTTTTCAATCTGGAATACTACAAGCTTATTGCCTGCCTGTTTTAATTCAGGAGTTACAATATCGCCTGTCTTTGCCACATCTACTGCAAAAGAAACCAGTGTAGGCGGAACATCAATATCATTGAAGGTACCGGACATGGAATCCTTTCCACCAATGGATGGAAGTCCAAATCCCAGCTGTGCGTCATATGCACCAAGCAGTGCTGCAAAAGGCTGGCTCCAACGTTCCGGATCAGTTGACATTCTACGGAAATACTCCTGGAATGTGAAACGGATCTTCTTAAAGTCACCGCCGTTTGCCACGATCTTTGCCATGGAATCTACAACTGCATAAATAGCACCATGATATGGGCTCCAGCTGGACAGATATGGATCAAAGCCATAACTCATCATAGTAACGGTATCTGTCTTTCCTTTTAAAACAGGAAGCTTAGCTACCATTGCCTGGGTTTCTGTCAACTGATATTTACCGCCGTAAGGCATTACCACACTGCCTGCGCCGATGGAAGAATCGAACATCTCCACCAGACCCTTCTGGGAACAGCCATTCAGATCATGAAGGGTTGCCAGGAATGCTGCTTTCACATCGCCTGCTGCCAATGCTTTTTCAACTTCCGGAAGAGCAATTTTTTCTAAATAATTATCTTCTTTTTCAGGAATATCTACTGCTACAGAAGTTTCCTGATGTGCACCGTTGGTGTCCAGGAAAGCTCTGGAAATATTTACAATGCTCTTACCTCTCCAGTTTAATACCAGACGGGGTTCTTCGGTAACAGTTGCTACTACAACTGCCTCCAGATTTTCCTCTGCTGCAAAGTCAAGGAATTTATCTACATCAGCAGGGGATACCACAACTGCCATTCTTTCCTGTGATTCGGAAATAGCCAGTTCTGTTCCGTCCAATCCTGCATATTTCTTTGGCACTTTATCCAGATCAACTACCAGACCGTCTGCCAGCTCGCCAATGGCTACAGACACACCGCCTGCACCGAAGTCATTACATTTCTTAATGATACTGCTGACTTCTTCTCTTCTGAATAATCTCTGAATCTTACGTTCTGTAGGCGCGTTACCTTTTTGTACCTCTGCACCGCAGCTGTCCAATGATTTCTCGGTATGTGCTTTGGAAGAACCTGTCGCACCGCCACAGCCATCACGTCCGGTTCTGCCGCCTAAGAGGATGATAATATCTCCCGGATCAGAATTTTCACGGATTACATTCCGTCTGGGAGCCGTACCCATAACCGCACCGACTTCCATACGTTTTGCCACGTAATTAGGATGATAAATTTCTTTTACATAACCGGTAGCCAGACCGATCTGGTTACCATAGGAAGAATAACCGTTGGCTGCTCCTCTTACCAGTTTCTTCTGAGACAGCTTACCCTTTAAGGTATCTGTTACAGAAACGGTAGGATCAGCTGCACCGGTGATACGCATAGCCTGATATACATAGCCACGTCCTGACAGCGGATCACGGATGGCACCACCCAGACAGGTAGCCGCACCACCAAAAGGTTCGATTTCAGTCGGGTGATTATGTGTTTCATTTTTAAAGAATACCAGCCACTCTTCTGTAACAGGGCCTTCTCCGTAGTCCATTTCCACAGGTACTACTATGGAACAGGCATTAATCTCGTCAGACTGCTCCATATCCTCTAATTTACCTTCTGCGCGAAGCTTCCGCATAGCCAGAAGTGCCAGATCCATCAGACATGGGAATTTGTCCGGTCTGTCCTTGAATAATTCCTCTCTGGTATCCAGATAGCTCTGGTAAGAGGTTTCCAAAGGTGTCTTATAAAAGCCTTCTCCGAAAGTAACATCCTTTAATTCGGTAGAGAAAGTTGTATGTCTGCAATGATCTGACCAATATGTATCCAGCACACGGATTTCTGTCATACTGGGATCACGATGCTCTTCTTCGGTAAAATAATTTCTGATATGTTTAAAGTCCTGGAAGGTCATAGCCAGTCCAAGGGAATCATATAATTTATGAAATTCTTCCTCCGGCATGGTAGTAAAGTCTGTTAAAATCTTAACATCATCCGGTTCAGGGAATACAGTTTCCAGAGTCTCAGGTTTTACCATTCCGGTTTCTCTGGAATCTACCGGATTGATGCAATAAGCTTTTATTTTTTCAAATTCTTCATCGGAAACAGCACCCATGATCAAATAGGTTTCTGCCGTCTTAATAATCGGATCTTCATCCTCTTTCAAAAATTTCACGCACTGTACAGCTGAATCTGCTCTCTGGTCAAACTGTCCCGGCAGAAATTCTACGCTGAATGCTCTGGCAACAGGATTACCATTCAAACTGCCTTCCGGAATATCAATTTTCTCCTCAAACAGCATATCTACAGGCGGTTCTGAAAACACGGTCTTACAAGCCTTTGCAAAGATTTCATCAGAGATATGCTCCACATCATAACGGATGAACATTCTGATATCCTCAATGGCTGTAATGCCCAGATAATTAACCACATCTTCCTTCAGTTCCTTTGCCTTTACCGCAAAAGGTTGTTTCTTTTCTACATAGATACGTCGTACGTTTCCCATGAAAATTCGTTTTCCTCCGTGTGCTTTTTCTTTCATTATACTGAATCAAATTTGATTTTCAAGTGTTCTATTCATGAAGTCTGTGAATCAGGCGAAATAAAATCTCATTTTCCGATGCCAGTGGATTGGTATGAGCAAAGAAAATAATACCGTCTGTCGGTGCCACGATTCGTTCCAGAATTTCTCCCTCATAAGGATCTACGATCTCTGCGCATTCCTGATTATAGCGAACTTCCTCCCCTGCTTTTACAAATGGTCTGAAAAAACCACCCTTTCTGGCATGGATATCCGTCAGATCCTCTTCCTTGATCACGTGAGATATATACCCTGAATGGCTTTCATAATGTAAGATTCCCATTCTGGTCAGGAATCTAAGTACCGCAGCCACCACCTGTCTGGCCGCATTTTCATCAATCTCATCGGAACGATTGCTGTATACCGAAAAAGCCGCTGTCATCTCATCCTGCCAATTAAAATTCAGTGTCTTGGTATCAATAGGCTTAGGCTTACGCACCACTACATAAGGCAGACCAAACAGATTGGCAAGAGAAGTATTCTGATATCCGGTTTCCATCATCCGCACATGAGGTACAAATTCTCCCTGCATATAGAAGCTGGTAAACTGTATGCCATAGCTGTAGTCTTTGATCTGCTGTAACACTGCATCTGTCAGTCTGGCAGTAGACGTTCCATAACTGCTTCCCGGAAATGTACGGTTTAAATCGGTCTGCTCCACACCATAAAACCGTTTGCCCACATTCATGGAATAAGCATTTACCACAGGCACTACCAATATTTCCTTACCGGAACTGATACAGTCATTGGCCTCTAATTCCTTTAGTTTTCTTACCAGCTGGGAACAGATATACATCTGCTGCAATTCATTTCCCCGTAAAGAACCGATGATGCAGGCTGCTTTATCTCCTTTTCCAAATTGATATCCCTTCACAACCATATTTTCACGATACAGGGATTCTACCGTATATAGATCTTTAATATACATAAGTATCCTTCTTTCTTATACTAAAATACGTGCCAGCAATGCACCGTGTGTTACCACAGGGTATTCCCTGAGGGTAAAAATCAGACCGCCTCTGCTCGCTGTGATCCGTTCTCTCACAGTACCATCTACCGGATTTACGATTTCACCTATCAGATCCCCTTCTCTGACATAATGGTTATGCTCAATAGCCGGCAGGAAAATTCCTACATGCTCTGCACGGATAAATTCCACCTCACCATCTGTAGACACAACCGGATGCTGCATAATGGCAATTTCACCTTTCCAGATTCCAAGTTTCTTCATCAGATTGAAAATACCATCCACCACCTGATTGCCATAAGATTTATTGATTCTGCCACCAAGTCCCATTTCTACCACCATGGTAGGGATCCCCAACAGATTCATGGAATGAGCCAAGGTAGACTCATGTACCGTTGCCGTGGCATTCATCCAGATCATATCCACATTTAAAAGTTCCGCATAAGGAAGCATTCTTTCTGAAAATTCTTCGCTAACCCTGACCTGCGGGATTTCCTTTACAAAAATATCACTGGCATGTACATCCAGACAAAAATCAGCACCGGCAATATCTGCTACCACTGCTGCCGCCAGCTGCTCTGTAGGATCACCCTCTGTATCTCCGGGGAAATTCCGGTTCATGTCCATATCACTGGTGGGAATACTACGAACTGCATTTTCAATTCCCAGCGGATTGATGGCCGGATATACATCCACAATACCCGTGAGGTTTTCCTTTTGCTCTCTAATCCTCCTGGCGATTTCATAACAGACATACTGACCTTCCAGTTCGTCCCCATGAATACCGGTTACCAGGGCAATCCTTGGCAATTTCTTGGACAGCATACCTGTTTCTTCATATTCTTTTTCACAGGAATCCGGTAAAATTCTATTTTTTATGATAGATAATTTTTCTCCAACCGGTAATTCCATTTCAACTACTTTTTCTACCATAGATATTTCCCCCTTCATAAAAAATCCACCAAAGAACACCCTGACGGGGTTCCCCAGTGGACCAACAAAATTTTATTCTTCCTCGCCAACCAGTCCTTTTATAATAAATACCAGTTCTGCATCTACTTTTTCTTCTGAGATACCTACTGTCGATGCTGTGATCTTAATACCTTCCAGAACATACATAATATTACGGGCTGTTCCCAGTGTATCCTCACAGATGAATTCTCCTCGTTCCACTCCGGCATCCAGCAGCTTATTTAACATCATAACCGCTGTCTCAAAGCGCTTTTTCACAGGATTTTTACCCTTAGGCAGCTTGTTTGCAAATAAATACTCATAGGTTGCTACCGCCAGATTATTTTTCTTTCGAAGCATTTCCCTTTTCTGCTCTTTTAAAAACAAAAGCAGGATATCTGTGATGGTAGCGTCGTCTCCTATTTTATCGGAGAACACGTCATCTGTTTCTTCCATATCCATTTTCAGCACTTCCAAAAACAGCTCTTCTGTACTGGAAAAATACAGATACAATCCGCCCCTGCTGATCTCACAGGCTTCCACCACATCTTTCATGGTTACATTTTTAAAGCCTTTTTCCATAAATACTTTTTTTGCAGTTTCTAAAATAAACTGTTTTTTTTGTGTTGATTTCTCTCCCATTTCTAACCTCATCCCTGTATGTGGAAACTTTATTTTTCACACGGAATCCCCCGCACCTTCTTATGCCAGTGGCTTATCCCAGAATTCCACAATATCTTTCATCTTCAGCAGCACTTTTAACATAATTCCATTGGAAACACCCTCATTCCATAAGGTTGTTTTGGTCATTCCTTTTAAAACATAATAGGATAAAATACTGCAAAGCACATTCCATTCACGAACAGTAGCTACAGCAATAAATTTTTCTTCATCTGCTGCGTCTTTTATCCTGTATTTTCGGTAATCATAAAGATAATTACGATTCATCAGCTCTGTTGCTGCCGCTTCCTTAACAAATCCCATCAATGTACCATCATAAACCGGGAATGTAAGAGAATTCTTTTCAATGTCATTCCCTGAAAAAGTTGATACCAGCTGTTGTCCCTGTTTGGATTGCAGCCATGGAATATAACGAGCCAGCTTCTCCAGTTCCCCGCGGTACTGTAAGACTTTTTTGCGCTGTTCTAATTGTTCTTCCATTCAGTGCTCACCTCCGGACTATGATGCCTCGATCTTTTCTTTTTTCTGACATGTCAGTCACAATTTCTGACAGTCCAGTCATAATTGATTTGATTATATCATATTTTCATAAAAAGTACACAGTCTTCCATCTTTGTTTTTAGATAGGTTTGTGTTATGATGCAATCTATACTTTATTTTTTTTCAGACCCCCAAGGAGGTTTTTTATCCTATGAAATATATGATACTTTTTATAAAGAAATTACTGCGGATGCTTTTAAAACCGCTTTCCTTTGTCCCGGCACTTTTGGTAATGTACATGATATTTACTTTTTCTGCACAAGATGGTAATATGTCCAGTTCCTTAAGTCTCAGAGCATCCACTAAAATAGTTACTACCATTGATACTGTTTTTGATATGGAATTGGATGCCGATCAGTTAAACCATTCCGTTACCCATATTCATCCTTACGTACGTAAACTTGCCCATGTAACAGAATATTTTATCCTGGCGGTATCAGTATCCTTTCCATTATATGTATACGGCATTCGAGGGTTTGCTCTGGTTCTATTGTCCGGTGCCTTCTGTGTGGTTTTTGCAGGATTAGACGAATATCATCAATCTTTTGTGGCAGGTCGCGGGCCTTCTGTCAGAGATGTAGGCATTGACAGTATTGGTATCTTCATCGGTATCATCCTGACACGTATTGTAGGCTGGACAGGCCGCATGACTATTTTCAAGCCTCTAGAGCTTCCCCGGAAACGAAAACAAACTCAGCACCATGATAACTGATCAAGGTGTCTAATGATAGAAACATAACAGAATCAGCAATAAGAAAGGATATCAATTTGGAAATCGGATTTTATAAAGAAAAGGCACTTTTAGTAGGTGTCAATGAAAATGATAATAGTAATTTTTCGCACTCCATGGAGGAACTGGCGCAATTGGCCGAGGCCTGTAATATGGAGGTATGTGGTCAGGTAACACAGAATCTGCCCATGATCAATAACGCGCTTTACCTGGGAACCGGTAAATTAGAAGAAGTAAAAGAAATGGCCGCCGATCTGGATGTGGATATGGTCTTGTTCGACAATGCTCTCTCTCCTACCCAGCTTCGAAATTTAAAAGAATATCTGGACTACCCCATCTGGGATCGGACTGCACTGATTTTAAATATTTTTGAAAAAAGAGCGCACACCAGTGAGGCCTGTATGCAGGTAGAACTTGCAAAGCTGGAATATATGCTGCCACGATTGATCGGTATGCGTGATTCTCTGGGCAGACAGGGCGGTACAAGCGGTTCCATGAGTAACCGTGGTGCCGGTGAGAAAAAACTGGAATTAGACAGACGACACATTGAACACCAGATCAGTATGTTAAAGAAAAATCTGGTAGAGGTGAAAAAAGACAGAGAAACCCAGCGTAAACGAAGAAGTTCCTCCCATCTGCCGCTGATATCCCTGGTAGGCTATACCAATGCAGGTAAATCCACTCTGATGAATGCTCTCCTGACTTACTGCGAACAGGATGAAGAGAAAAAAGTTTTAGAAAAAGACATGCTCTTTGCCACACTGGATACCACAGTTCGTAAAATTACCCCACCTGGTGGACGATCCTTTTTATTATCAGATACTGTTGGTTTTATTGATAAGCTTCCTCACAACCTGATCCAGGCATTTCGATCCACTTTGGAAGAAGTGTCCCTGGCAGACGCGCTGTTACAGGTAGTGGATTATTCCGATCCTCATTGTAAGGAACAAATGCAGGTAACAGAAGATACATTAAAAGAACTGGGTGCCCAGAATATCCCAATGATTACCATTTTTAATAAAGCCGATCTGGTCTTGGATCCGGGATCTTTGCCACAAATAAAAAAAGATAAAATGGATGCCACTGGGCAAAGCCATTCTATCCGTATATATATATCTGCCAAAGAAGGAATTGGTCTGACAGAACTGACAGACCAGATCTTTGCAGTACTTTCCGGTGGTAATGAAACCATGACATTGTTACTTCCTTACACAGAGGGAAGCATCCTGCCTCTTCTCATGGATCAGGGAACCGTTACTGCTACCGAATATTTACCGGAAGGTACTAAAGTAACCGTTACTGCCAAAGCAGCTTTACTTGAAAAATATAAAGAATACCGGTTATCATCTGACGGAGAAAATCCAGCATAGGATTTTTGCCTACAGACATCCTCTAAGTAACTCCGGTACATCTGTACAAATATAATCCGCACACTCTTTCACGTGTTCTTTGCCGGTATTCATGCAAAAGCTGATACCGGCTTTTTGCAGCATGGAAATATCATTTTCGCTATCTCCAAAGGTTGCTGTTTCCGTCAGAGAGAATCCTATTTTCTCTGCTAATATCTCCAAGGCATGTCCCTTGCTGATGTTTTTTGGTGTAAAGTCCAGCCAGCCGTTACCGCCATCTACGATCTGCATTTTATCATCATACTTTTGATGATAGCCGGCGGCTACATCTGCCGGTATGCCTGTTTCCCAGAAAATGGAAATTTTCAGAAAATCTTCCTCTATCTCTCGATAATCTGACACTACTGTCACATCATTATGTACTACATTTCTCATATGATCTACAAATTTTTGACTTTTCGGTACTGTATAACATGTGTTTACCCCTGAAATGATTCTTTCCGTCCCGGGAATTTGTTCCAGCTCTCTAATCAGTGTAAAGGTATCTTCTTTTACAAAGGCTCCCTTATAAACGATTTTATTATCTATCACTGCAATCGCACCATTTTCACAGATATAAGGCACCCTATCTGCAAGCGGTCCCATCAGTCTGCGGATATTGCCGTATTGTCTCCCGCTGGCTGCAATAAAGCAAACATCTCTTTTCCACAGTTCTTCTATTAAAGGAAACAACTCCTCTGGTGAATCCTGCGCGCCATCCTTTAACAGGGTACCATCAAAGTCGCTGACCACTGTTGTTATTTTCTTCTTATCATAAAAAATCGCCATTTTTATTCTCCGTTTTCCCTGTTTTACAACTGCTCTACTATCTTACAATAATTTTCTTTTAAAATCTATAAAAATAGACTTGCTAAAAAATAACATGCTATGGTATAATTCTAAAAGTGCTGTGAAACAAACAGTATTTCATAATCTATAGGGGAATAGTACAATGGTAGTGCGGCGGTCTCCAAAACCGTTGATGGGAGTTCGATCCTCTCTTCCCCTGCTAAAAAGTCCTAAGCATTTGCTTAGGACTTTTTTTGTTTCATTATACTTTTTTATTTCTTCATAACTTATGCTTTTCCTCGAATAATTCCTCTATACTTAAATCTATGTCCCAATCCTTTGATCCGCATGTAAGGCAGATTCTTGCTAATCAAACGAACAATCTTGTCGTCATTTCCTCTGATTGAAGCAAAAGGAACCACGCATGCACTTTTCTTAGTGGTGTAAATGAAAATACTTTTTCTGGAGCAGGTCACCTTATAGATGGACTTCCATGCGGCATGCTCTTTTTTCTTTCCTGTAGTTATATCCACACCTTTATCATTAAATTCATAATAAATTGTGGACTGAAATGCAGGAATTGCTGTTTTTTGCTTTCTTGCCTGCATATACAGAGTCAGTGGAAAATACAGAATCAGCATAGCTGCAATACCCATGGCAATAGATTCCCCTGTATATACATATAAGCCTAAGAAACACATACCAGCAAACTCCATGAAAAATCCTCCCGGAGTTGCTGAAGTATGAGTTAATAAGTAATCAAAAATAAGTCCTGTAGTCATGTTCACTTCACATTTGTAATGCATGGCAATTCCTCTTTCTTAGAAAATTTTCATATCCAGTTTATCGTATGGTATTGTAACCTCCGGAAATCCGGCTGCGTAAGGTGCAATGTCATAAGGGTAATAGTAAATGCAGAGACCCTCTTCTGTCAAATAGAAGTTACTATCAAATCCGGCTGAGTTCTTTACAGAATCCAAACCTTCCGGGAATAAACCGCTATCCGGGTCTGTACTATACTCCGTAAATGCATCTACTATGATCTGATTTAATTCCTCTTCGGTATTCCCCACAACATCACTTAACTGCAACTGATCTCCCGTATTCAAATCAAAGAGATAGTATACTCTGCCCGGCATACCATGAGCGCCGCCCTGAAAATCATAGCTGCTCATTCCCATGCAAAGATAATTGTCATCACGATAGGTAATCCCGGTAAAAGTACTTGAATAGCCGCCCGGAATAAAAAATTCCTCTTTGATATATTCTGCATCCCAATCATTTCCCAGATCTTTGCCATAAGAGATATCCGCATCGGCAGCATTTTTCAAAGTCGCATTGATTTTCTGTACTGCTGGTGTATCTCCATTCAAAACAAACCATTCTACATAAGCATCAGAAATCAAAATATCTTC
Organism: Lachnospiraceae bacterium; assembly: GCA_028693705.1. GTDB lineage: Bacteria > Bacillota > Clostridia > Lachnospirales > Lachnospiraceae > JAQUUX01. The sequence goes on from JAQUUX010000025.1 coordinate 34,559, forward strand.
ATAGTAGGATTCTCCCTGTTCAGCCTGCATAGTTCCCAGTTCTGACCAGCCTTCATCCGTCAATCCCTCTAACAGCACCTCGCCTTGATTTTGGTCTGTGGTGTTTTTTGTATACAAAGAAGTCTTTCCCTGCTCTCCATAAACATAATACAATTGATTTCCAATTACTGACAGATTGCGAACACCACTCATGGTCTCTTCATACATTCCCGGTACAGAATCAATGGCAAACAATTCTCTGCTTTCTCCATTTTGCAGGTTAACTGCTGTGTACGTAAAATGGTTTCCCGTTTCCTTTTTCTCAGTCTGCATCAGATATGCTTCACTTTCACTGCATCCAACCAGGGTATAGGTATTGTCACATAACTCAGTCATTTCCATTGTGTTCAAATCTTTTATCCAATACTTACTAGACCGGTAACCCTCATCGTATTCCTGAATGATCAGATACTCTTTTGTCATAGCACAAACAGAGGAATTTTCCGGTAAATCCAGTGTGGTTTCCTCTCCTGTTTCCATATTGAGACAAATTGTTGTGCCATCTTCATTTCTCAGAAAAGCATTTCCATTCCATGCTTTGGTCACAGCAGGCAGATAAGAACCGCTGTTATCTCCCATATTTGCATATATGCAGGCATAGCCTTCCGGAATAGAAGCTAAAACAGTTTCTGCTGGATCACATTCTGTCAGACTGCCATCTTCTCCAATCTGATAGGTAAGGCTTTCATCCTTTTCTAAATACAGCACATCATCTACTGCCACCATAGTGTAAGTCCATGGAACAAGTCCATCCACTACTTTGACCAGATTCTCGCCATTTTGATCAATCCGCCACATAGAACAGCTTTCACTTCCGGGCGTATAATCCGTTATAAAATAAACCCAATTTTGATACAAGCAAAAAGAATCATAGTAACCATAATCTCCATCTTTTTGTTCCGATTCGTAAAGCACATTCGTAGATCTGCTTTCTATATCCACAGACAACAGTTTTCGATTTGAAAGTAAAAACAGCTGTTTTCCATTTGACTGGATCTTCTGTCCGGGTTCCCAGTTAGCGAGCCCCTCTTCTGTCTCATCCGCTTCTACTTCTGTTTCACTCTCCGGCTCTGTACTGTTATCCACTTCTATCTTTTCAGGTGTAACAATTCCCTGATTATTATCTTCTGTTTTATTGCTTCCACATCCCGTTAAAGAAGCCATCAGTGTAAGCATTAAAATTGATATTCCGATATTGTTTTTCTTTTTCCATAATTTTTTCCACATATTTCTATCCCTTATACTTTCTATTTTCCGCATAATCCGTCCACAGTGCTTCCCTATATTCTACACAATCCGGCTCGTTCCATGCTTCACTAAAATCTTCCATTTCCAAAAGATTTCCCAAATACTTGTTTTTTGCGTTTTCTTCCAGACGTAATCCATCTGTAGAGAAACATTCTGTATACATATTCCCTTTAGGATCCACCGCAAATCTTCTGACAACGGGCTCTGTTACTGCTTTTCCTTCTTTATTCAAAGGAACAATCACGTCCTCCTTGTCATAAATCACTCTGACAGCAAAGGCATCTGCATATGTTTCCAAATTCTTCAGATCTTTTCTAGGATGATTCCCGGCGTACAAATCCAAACCGGTTACTCCACTCCATTTTAACCGATCCATCAGCTGTTTCCACTGTCCGTTCGTCAATCCGGCTTCCGGGCCGTTAAGCGGTCCATACCCCGCCTCCTGTGCAGATAAATCCAGGAGCATTCTCACCGGTGCCACCTGCCAGGACAAATATGTTTCCAATGATATGGCTGAAAGAGCACTTTTTTCTTTGTTCCAGAATATTTCCCATGACAATTCATCATGCAATACAGAATTTGCATCATATAATGCCGACTGCTTCATCCACTCAGTAACCAGGTATGCCGCTTTATCATCTACACTAAATAACTGTTCACCATTTAAGACCAGCAGACCCGGTATCTTATGTAAACCTTTATATACCGGTGGTATCAGACAAACAGCCACCCTTTTTTCTTTCCAGCTCGTATGACACCTTAAAATGGTGTTCCAATTTTTGCTGGCATAATATCTTAATGCAATACTCATATTTTTCTTCCTTATCAATTCACTTCTACTGCGTGATTTTACCGCTCATACCTGTAATTCATAATGGCAAACAAAATCATACAGGTAACTGTCACTCCAATCGCTGCCATACCGCCATAAATCCCTGCAGCATTTGCCACAAATCCCGTTACTGCCGGCATAACAACACCGCCCAGACATCCCAGTGGAAGCAGTACACTCATTGCCACTGGATCATGGTGCAATCTTTCCCCTGCCAGAGCGATTGCAGTTGGCTGAACTCCTGCCATGCAAAATCCATACGCTCCCAATGCAATAATAATCAATATCGTACTGCGACTGCCTAACAATGCAACAAATGAAATTCCCGAAAATATACTCATCAATAAAATCAAATGCTGTGGCTTTGGATGCCATGGTCCAAAGGCCACAAACATTCGTCCTGCCAAAATCACAGCCCAGGTAAATGACAACATGATCTGGCTCATGGATTGGGGCATCAGACCGCTGTCTTTTAAGTAAGCAACCAACCAGCCTGATACAGCATTTTCAGTACTCATTTCAAAAAAAACGATACCGGTTCCCAGCCAAAATGCCGGATTTTTCAAAAATTCCGGAATTTCATTCCGTTTAACTTCTTTTTCATTTAATATTATCTCTTTTTTACGTTTACCTGCATCTGTTGACATCCCGGAAATCGCATACAAAACCGGTAACAACAAACAAAACAGAGCCATAAAAATACACGAACCCTTTACACCCAGAAGCATCAATATAATTGGACAGCACAGGCTTCCAATTGCAAAACACCCATGCAGCGTATTGATCCCTCTGGTTTCATTCGGTGCATTCTCGCTTACTAGAATATTTCCCATATTGTAAACTGTCCCCTTAGAAATCCCGATCAGAAACATTCCTGCCAATAATAAAGGAATCAGCTTCACTCCGTATAAGAGTGAATATCCAATAAAGCTTCCCAAAGTTAATGCCATGGCTGTTCTCTTTCTTCCAAAAGATACTGCCAGCATACCGGCTAAAAAACTCGCTACCATGTTCCCTATATTTAAGGAACTAAGTAGTAATCCACTTACATTATAATCAAATCCATATGCATCATGTAATAATGGTACAATTAAACTGGTGGCTGTAGCATAAACCCCATTCATAATCATACCGATGAAGCTGATAATACACAGTCGATTTCCCAATTTCTCCCGCATTTTATTATCCCCCTTGAAAAAATTACGGTAGCCGTATGATGTAAAGGCTATCGTGATTATTATAGCATATATACCCGAAAACTGCAGTTTAAAGGAATAAAGATTGATGTAAAGGGACGGTTCAGCCGTGTATCATATGCTCACAAGCCCGTTTTCACTACGGTAAACACGTAGCTGTACATAAGTTCGCACAAGACGCGAACTAAGTACAG
>JAQUUX010000026.1 GCA_028693705.1 Lachnospiraceae bacterium
GACCATGACTATAAAGTAACTTATTAACTATGTAGGTATGACCAACAATTCATCGAATACCTATATCATAAAAATAAGTCTATAGCCTCTATGGTTGAGGTCTATAAACTTATAATACGAGGAGTAATGAATTATGAACGGATTTCTTATTTTAATTATCGCTGCTGTTGTATTAATCGGCGCGTATCTGATCTATGGTCGCTATTTGGTAAAGACATGGGGGATTAACCCGGATGCCAAAACACCGGCTTATGAATTTAGAGATGGTGTTGACTATGAGCCTGCTGACCGTATGGTAGTATTTGGCCATCAGTTTGCATCTATTGCTGGTGCTGGTCCGATCAATGGTCCTATTCAGGCTGCTGTATTTGGATGGGTTCCGGTAATGCTCTGGATCCTGGTTGGTGGTGTTTTCTTTGGTGCGGTACAGGATTTCTCATCCATGTATGCTTCTGTAAAGAACAAAGGCAGAACAATCGGTTATCTGATCGAAGAATATATCGGTAAAACAGGTAAGAAGCTTTTCTTAATGTTCTGTTGGTTATTCTGTATCCTTGTAGTTGCTGCTTTTGCGGATGTTGTTGATAAGACTTTTATGGGTTTTGATGCAGCAGGTAATACATATGCAGCAAACTGTTCTGTAGCTTTAACTTCTCTGTTGTTTATTGTAGAAGCTGTAGGACTTGGTTTTTTCTTGAAATATTCTAAATTTAATAAATGGGTTAATACTGCAATTGCTATTGGTTTACTGGTAATCGCTGTTGCAATTGGTGTTGCGTTCCCGGTTTTATCACTTTCTGTTGGAACCTGGCAGATCATTGTATTTATTTACATTTTCATTGCCAGTGTATTGCCTGTATGGATGCTGTTACAGCCTAGAGATTATCTGAACAGCTATCTGCTGATTTTCATGATCGCAGCAGCAGTTGTTGGTATCGTTGTGGCACAGCCTTCTGTTAACCTTCCTGCATTTACATCTTTCTATGTAGAAGGAACCGGCAGTATGTTCCCTATTTTATTTGTAACGATTGCCTGTGGTGCTGTTTCAGGTTTCCATTCACTGGTTGCTTCAGGAACTGCTTCCAAACAGATTAAAAATGAAAAAGATATGCTGCCTGTTTCCTTTGGTGCTATGTTAATGGAAAGTGCTCTGGCTATTATCGCATTGATTGCAGTAGCAAGCTTTGCAACCGGTGAGGCTGCAAGCCTTGGATATACCACACCGGCACAGATTTTCTCTGGTGCAGTATCTAACTTCCTGGCACAGATGGGATTGCCACAGTCTATGATGTTTACTATTGTAAACTTGGCTATTTCAGCATTTGCGTTAACATCTCTGGATTCCGTTGCCAGAATCGGACGTTTATCTTTCCAGGAATTCTTCCTGGATGAGTCCATTACTGATGAGAATATGGAGCCTTGGAGAAAGGTTGCTACCAATAAGTATTTTGCAACTATTTTGACACTTGCCCTTTCCTTTATGCTTGCAAAAGCAGGATATGCTTCTATCTGGCCGTTGTTTGGTTCTGCAAACCAGTTACTGTCTGCACTTGCACTGATCGCAGTTGCGGTGTTCTTAAAGAAGACTAAGAGAAAAGGCTTTATGCTCTGGGCACCAATGTGTATCATGTTGGCAGTAACCTTTACTGCTCTGGTTATGAAGATTACAGAACTTTTTAGTGCACTTGGCTCCGCAGCTCATCCATGGGTTGCAGGACTTACCTTTATCCCTGCCGGTGCAACCGCAGCAACACTGACTTCCTGGGGATGTCTGTTACAGCTGGTATTTGCTGTTATCTTACTGGCTCTTGGCGTAATCGTAGCTATTCAGGGTATTAGAAAGCTGACTGAGAAGGACGCTTAATATAATAAGAAAATATAAAAGGCTGGTTCATCGATTCGTAATTGACGGTGTGCCAGCCTTTTTGCTATATTGAATAAAAAGAAATTGGAAAGAGGAGAAAAATGGAAGAACTGATTTTATTAGGGACAGGAAATGCTCAGGCAACGAATTGTTATAATACATGTTTTGCTATTAGAAATGGTAACGAATATCTGCTGGTAGATGCCGGAGGTGGAAATCAGATTCTGAATCAACTGAAAAAAGCGAATATTGAGTTGGAACAGATTCACACAGCCATATTAACTCATGCACATACAGATCATATCCTGGGTATGGTCTGGATCTATCGTATGGTGGCAACTTCCATGGAGAAGGGAATCTTCCAGGGTGATTTTGTGATTTACAGTCATAATGAAGCAAAGGAAATCCTGGAATATATGATCACTAAGATGCTGCCGGCTAAGTTCGCAAAATTATTAGGGACCAGAATTCATTTGGAAGAAGTAAGGGACGGAGAAGTAAGAACAATCCTTGGAAAAGAAGTGAGCTTCTTTGACATACATTCTACAAAAATGAAACAATTTGGATTTTATACAAAATTACCGCAGGGTAAACTGGTTTGCTTTGGAGACGAACCATGTAAGCCGGAGCATGAAGACATTATGAAAGATGCTTATTTTGTATTACTCGAAGCTTTTTGTCTGTATGCAGACAGAGAGATTTTCAAACCCTATGAAAAACATCATACGACAGTGAAGGATGCCGCAGAGCAGGCTGCGAAATGCAATGTACAGAATCTGTTGCTGTATCATACAGAAGATAAGCATATGGAGAGCCGTAAGGCACGATATACAGAAGAAGCAGAAAACTACTGCAAATGCAGGATATTTATACCGGAAGATCTGGAACGAATCACCCTCTAGACAGCGGTGGTATATTATAGGTAGGAAATATGTAACCCGATAATGGTGCGCACAGGAGGGAAATGTGTATGTGGACAAGGGAAGCGTTAAAGACAAGGGGAAAAGAGAGTTTTAAGAGAAATTACTGGAAATGTGTATTAGCTTCTTTATTACTGGGAGCCTGCACGGCAGGTGTTGCGGCGAGTTCTGGCTCATCAGCGGCGAATACTGTCCGCAGGGAAAGTGCAGAGCAAAACTTGTCTTCACAGCTTAGTCTGCTGTCTCCTACGCAGATGTTGGTAATATTAGTATTTGTATTAGGAATCGTGGTTATTACACTTATCATATCAACGATAATTACAGCATTTGTTGCAAATCCTGTTATCGTTGGAGGAAGAAGATTTTATCTGACCAACAGAAATGAAAATGCTGACATTAGTTTGTTTACATATGCTTTTACCAGTGGAAAATATGGCAATGTGGTTATTACTCTGTTTTTGAAAGGTCTGTTCCTGACATTGTGGTCAATGCTTTTCTTTTTCCCCGGAGCAGTGAAGCACTATTCCTACTGGATGATGGAATATATTCTGGCGGAGAATCCGTCTATCAGCCGTAAAAGAGCATTTGAAATCAGCAGACAGACAATGAATGGCGAAAAATGGAATACTTTTGTTTTGGATCTGTCCTTTATCTTATGGATCCTTCTTTCCTGTTGTACCTGTGGAATATTGAATGTTTTCTATCTGAATTCATATATACATGCAACAGAAGCAGAACTATATGCGGTGCTGCGTGAAAAGGCATTATCACAGAATATTGCTTCAATTGAGGAGTTGCCGGGATGTTGATCAGAGTTGCACTTATAGGAACCGGAGGAATGGGCAGAAAATATGCACAGATGCTTACCAATGGGGAAGTAAAAAAGCTTTCCTTATCAGCTGTAGTCTGCAGAAAAGAGGAAGCCGCAAAGTGGGCTGAAGAAACGTTACCTGCATCTGCGAAAATATACCCATCCTCTGATGCATTATTTGAAGAACCGGATCAATATGATGCTGTTTTAATTGTAACGCCTCATAAGACACATCCGGCACTTGCCATAAAAGCATTTTCTCTTGGAAAACATGTTTTTTGTGATAAACCGGCTGGTGTATCTGCCGGAGATGCCAGGGGTATGTATGAAGCTTCTTTAAAAGCTGATAAAAAATATGCCATGATGTTTCACCAGCGGCTTTATGGTAAATACAGGCGTATCAAAGAGATCCTGGAAAGTGGACAATTAGGAAAAGTATGCCGGGTCATGATGGTAAACACCAGATATTACAGAACGGAGTTTTATCATAAATCCGGCAGCTGGAGAAGCAGCTGGAGTGGCGAAGGCGGCGGCACACTGATTAATCAGGGGCAGCATATCCTGGACATCTGGCAATGGCTGTTTGGTTTACCGGAATCCATTTATGCCAATATCCCTTTTGGAAAATATAATGATTTTCTGGTTGATGATGAAGCGACCATCCATATGACTTACAGTGAAGGCATGACCGGTGTATTCATGTTGTCTACCGGAGAAGCGGAATGGGAAGAAAGACTGGAAATTGTGGGAACAAAAGGAAAAATTCTCATGGAAGATGATACGATTACGGTATCTGTTTTTGGTGAGGATATAGTGGAATACGGAAAACATGCGCAGGTTACGTCCAGAGAGAACCTTACATTTACCAGAACCAAAGAAGCATTTCCACAGGATAGCGAGCCATATGTTGAAATGTTTGAAAACTTTGCGGATGCTGTCCTGGGAACGGGTAAACTGATAGCGCCGGGACAGGCCGGAATCGGTACACTTGAGATTACAAATGCTACTTATCTTTCCGCATGGAAGAATGAAGTTATTAAGCTTCCGGTAGATCCGGCGGAATATGAAAAGGCACTGGAACAGCATATAGTTATGGAGCAGTGACTTGTAAATAAAATATAGATATGAGAAATTAAGAAATAAGGACAAGAGGCTTTTGCTGTTTACACGCAAAAGCCTCTTTGTTAGCTGATAATTTAGGCGCAAATGTATTTACCAACATTTTACATAACTTTTACACACACTGTGTTTCAGATTTTACATTCTCCCCTTATCATACATTTTGTATCACACGAATGGGTACGTAAATATAAGACGAAAAGTCGCCAGAGCGACAGAGGAGAGAAAAAAACAATGAAAAAGAAATTAGCAATGATCGTAACTACAATGTTAGTTGTTGGCAGTTTAGCAGGATGTGGATCAACTGCTGCTACAGCACCAGCTGAAACACCTGCACAGACAGAGGCAGCAGCTTCCGAAGCACCAGCTGAAACACCTGCAGCAGAAACACCAGCAGAAGCAGCAGGAGATTTTGATGCAGCTACAGAAATCACTGTTGTATCCCGTGAAGATGGTTCCGGTACAAGAGGTGCTTTCGTAGAATTAACAGGCGTTGAAGAAAAAAATGATGCGGGCGAGAAGATTGATAATACAACTGTAGAAGCAGTTATCTCTAACAGCACAGAAATCATGATGACCACAGTAGCAGGTGATGCATACGGTATTGGTTACACATCCATGGGTGCATTAAATGACACTGTTAAGGCTGTTAAGGTTGATGGCGCAGAAGCAACAGCAGAAAATGTTGTAGCAGGTACATATACCTTATCCCGTCCTTTCAACATTGTAACTGGTGATTCTTTAAGCGATGCAGCAAAAGACTTCATGAACTTCATCATGAGTGAAGAAGGACAGAAGGTTATTTCTGACAAAGGTTATATTGAAGTAGAAAACACTGGCGCATTTGAGCCTGCCGATGTATCCGGAGATATCGTAGTAGCTGGTTCTTCATCTGTAACACCTGCTATGGAAAAACTGATCGAAGCTTACAATGCAATCAATGCAAACGTAAACATCGAATTACAGGAAAGTGATTCTACAACTGGTGTAAATGCAGCTATCGAAGGTACATGTGATATCGGTATGGCTTCCAGAGATTTAAAAGATACAGAGACCGGCGTAACAGCAACAGCTATCGCTATGGATGGTATCGCAGTAATCGTAAATACAGCTAACCCTGTAGAAGATCTGACAACAGACCAGATCAAGAGCATCTTCACTGGCGAAACCCTTACATGGGATGAAGTACAGTAATAGAAAGGCAAGCTTATGACAAAGTGGAAAGAAAAAGGAATGGAGTTGGTTTTCCTGCTTGCAGCATGTGTCTCTATTCTTGCAGTAGTTCTGATCTGCGTATTCCTGTTTGCCAATGGTATTCCAGCTATCCAGGAAATAGGAACTTCCGAGTTTCTCCTGGGTACCACATGGAAACCAAATAACAGAATCTTCGGAATACTGCCCATGATTGTCGGAAGCATCTATGTTACAGCGGGCGCCATTATTATCGGCGTCCCTGTTGGCATATTAACGGCAATCTTCATGGCATGCTTTTGCCCGGCGGGAATTTACCGTTTCCTGAAGGCTGGTGTGAACCTGATGGCCGGCATACCTTCCGTCGTATATGGATTTTGGGGATTGTGCGTATTAGTACCATTAGTGAGAGATACCTTTGGCGGAAAGGGCTATAGTATTCTATCAGCATCCATTCTGTTAGGTATGATGATCTTACCAACCATTATCAGTATGTCTGAAACTGCTATTCGTGCAGTTCCGGATAAGTATTATCAAGGGGCTCTTGCATTGGGAGCAACCCATGAAAGAAGTGTTTTTTTAACTGTTGTTCCGGCAGCAAAATCCGGAATCCTGGCCGGCATCATTTTGGGCGTGGGCAGGGCAATCGGAGAAACCATGGCAGTTATCATGGTGGCAGGTAATCAGCCAAGACTTCCAAAAGGAATCTTACAGGGCGTGCGTACCATGACAGCCAATATCGTAATTGAAATGGGTTATGCAACAGATCTTCACAGACAGGCATTGATTGCAACAGGTGTTGTTTTATTTGTTTTCATCTTGATTATTAACCTTCTGTTTTCTGTGATTAAGAGAAAGAAGGTGGGTGCATGAAACAAGCAGAAAAAGGAATTAATCAGGTAAGTCTGGCAGATAAACTCAGAGCTTACCGCAGAAGACCGGGATCATTTATCCTGTTACTTTTTGTTTTAATATCAGCAGCAATCACCATTTTATCCCTTGGATATCTGGTCGTATATGTTTTGGTAAAGGGCGTACCACATTTAACCCCATCACTTTTTGCATGGGAATATAATTCTAATAACGTATCCATGATGCCGGCGATTATCAATACTATTTTGATGACCCTGCTGACACTGGTAATTGCAGCCCCCCTTGGCATTTTTGCAGCAATTTATCTGGTGGAGTACGCTAAAAAAGGAAATAAGATTGTTACCATTGTAAGAGTTACAGCAGAGACTCTGACAGGTATTCCTTCTATTGTTTATGGTTTGTTTGGTATGTTGTTCTTTGTTCTGGCGCTGAAATGGGATTATTCTCTGTTGTCCGGATCCTTTACACTGGCGATTATGGTATTGCCGGTTATCTTAAGAGCAACAGAGGAAGCATTGCTTGCAGTTCCAAACAGCTATAGAGAAGGCAGCTTTGGCCTGGGAGCTGGTAAGATGCGAACTGTATTTAAAATTGTACTGCCAAGTGCTATGCCCGGTATTTTGTCAGGTATCATTCTGGCAACCGGCAGAATCGTAGGAGAGACAGCAGCACTTATTTATACAGCCGGTACGGTGGCAAAAGTACCAAAGAGCGTATTCTCATCCACCAGAACCTTAGCAGTTCATATGTATAATTTATCCAAAGAAGGTCTGAATACAGATCAGGCATATGCAACGGCTGTTATTTTGTTACTATTCGTAATCATTATAAATCTGGCGTCCGATTTGATCGCCAAGAAGTTTACCAACGCTAACAGTGGAGCAAAATAGAATTGAGGAATGAGATGAATCAAAAATTTTCCATTAAGGATTTAAATTTATATTATGGAGAGTTCCATGCACTGAAGTCAGTGAATCTGGACCTCCCTAAAGGCGAAATTACTGCTTTTATCGGCCCCAGCGGTTGTGGTAAATCCACACTATTAAAATCATTAAATCGAATGAATGACTTGGTGGAGGGATGCCGCATTACCGGAAAGATAACGCTGGATGGCGAAGATATTTACGGTACTATGGATCGTAATGATCTTCGTAAACGTGTGGGAATGGTATTCCAGAGTCCAAACCCATTTCCGATGAGCATTTATGATAACATTGCCTATGGACCAAGAACCCATGGTATTCGTTCTAAAGCAAAACTGGATGCTATTGTAGAGAAATCATTAAAGCAGGCAGCTATCTGGGATGAGGTAAAAGATCGTTTGAAAAAATCTGCACTGGGTATGTCCGGTGGACAGCAGCAGAGACTTTGCATCGCGAGAGCGTTAGCTGTAGAACCTGAAGTTATTTTGATGGATGAACCTACCTCAGCACTGGATCCGATTTCTACTTCTAAAATTGAAGACCTGGCATTGGAATTAAAGAGAGATTACACTATCATCATGGTAACTCATAACATGCAGCAGGCAGCCAGAATTTCTGATAATACAGCATTTTTCCTGCTTGGAGAAGTGGTTGAATATAACAAGACAGACGAAATCTTCTCTATGCCGAAGGATAAACGTACAGAAGATTACATTACCGGAAGATTTGGTTGATCAAAACAGATTTCGAGAGTAAAGCAGGAGAGTGAGGAAAACATGAGAGAACGATTTGAACAGCAGTTAATTGAGCTGAACAATGCAATGATAGAAATGGGTACCATGATCGAAAAGGCAATCGAAAAAGCCATCACCGCTCTGGTACAGCAGAATGTAGAGATGGCACAGGCTGCCATTGAAGCAGATGCAGATATTGACAGACAGGAAAAGGAAATTGAAAATCTCTGTCTGAAGCTTTTACTGATGCAGCAGCCGGTGGCAAGAGATCTTCGTCAGGTTTCAGCAGCACTAAAAATGATCACAGACATGGAACGTATTGGAGATCATGCAGCAGATATTTCTGAGATTACTATTCTCATGGCAGGTCAGCCTTATATTAAGAAGCTTGAACTGTTACAGCAGATGGCAAAGGAAACAATGCTGATGTTGGTACAGTGTATTGAAGCTTATGTAAATAAAGATATGGAAAAAGCAAAAGCAGTTATCGATCATGATGACGTAATAGACGATTTGTTTTTACGAATCAAAAAAGAACTGATTGATCTTATTGGCGTAGATCCGAAGAACGGTGAACAGGCAGCAGATTTCCTTATGGTTGCCAAATATTTTGAACGTATCGGTGATCATGCTACCAATATTTCAGAATGGGTTATTTTCTCTATTGCTGGAAAACACGGTGGTGAGGAGATTACCATAGAATAAATTTTACATAAATTTTACATAAAAATCCGTTTAAGTTTACATTCCTATACTATACTGTCCGCAATAAAATTTATATTTACTTTATATATTTTATGATATACTATATGGGACTAGTTGGGAAAAGGAGTAATCAAATGGATTTTTTTGGTATTTTGACGTTATTCGGTGGTCTGGCTATGTTCCTGTATGGAATGAATGTCATGGGAGACGGACTTGCTAAAGCAGCTGGTGGAAAGCTGGAGCAGATTCTGGAAAAACTGACGAATACACCTATTAAGGGTGTACTGCTTGGTGCGGCGGTGACTGCGGTTATCCAGTCATCATCAGCGACTACGGTTATGGTAGTTGGTTTCGTAAACTCCGGAATCATGAAATTAAACCAGGCGGTGGGTATTATCATGGGTGCCAATGTGGGTACTACTGTGACCTCCTGGATCTTAAGCTTATCCGGAATTGAAAGTAATAATTTCTGGATTCGTATGCTGAAACCCAGTTCGTTTTCACCTATTCTTGCTGTTATCGGTATCATTTTCTTAATGTTTTCCAAGAGTGAAAAGAAACATGATATTGGTGGGATTTTATTAGGCTTTGCCGTGTTGATGTTTGGTATGGAAAGTATGAGCGGCGCGGTAAAACCGCTTGCCAATGTACCGGAATTTACCAGTATATTGACTATGTTTGCAAATCCGGTCTTTGGTATGATAGCGGGTGCTGTATTGACAGCAGTCATTCAGAGTTCTTCCGCATCAGTCGGTATTTTGCAGGCATTGAGTGCAACCGGTTCCGTTTCATTTGGTGTGGCGCTTCCTATTATCATGGGTCAGAATATCGGTACCTGTGTAACTGCACTGATTTCAGCAGTTGGAGCCAAGAAAAATGCTAAAAGAGCAGCGTTTGTGCATTTGTATTTTAACCTGTTAGGTACCGTTATTTTCATGGTTGTTTTTTATACGATAAATGGTTTTATGCATTTTGGATTTTTGGGAACTGCTGCAAATGCAGCCGGTATTGCAGTAATCCATAGTGTTTTCAATATTGTAGCTACGATTTTGCTGTTACCATTCTCCTGGCTGCTTGAAAAAATGGCAACTGCCACAGTTCAGGATACAGAAGCTGACAGACTTGCTTTACTTTCAAAGGAACAGGAATATGAAGATCTGAAGCTGTTGGATTCACGTTTCCTGGAAAAACCTGCATTTGCTGTTGCACAGAGTATGGAAGTTGCAAAGCGTATGGCGGTGCTGTCAAAAGATGCTATTTTAGAGTCGATGTCTGTGTTCGAAACGTTTGATGCAGAACGGGCGCAGCATGTCATTGCGTTGGAAAATCAGGTTGACCGTTATGATGATGAACTGGGTACTTATCTGGTAAAATTAAGCAGCAAACACTTATCTCAGAAGGATAGTCAGACAACATCCCTGATCCTGCACAGTATCGGAGATTTTGAGCGAATCTCTGATCATGCCATTAATATTGTGGAAACAGCCTCAGCGATGCAGAATAAAAAACAGAGATTTTCTGAGAAAGCACAGTATGAGTTGCAGGTTTATGGAGATGCCATAAAAGAAATTCTGGACAAGGCAGTAAGAGTTTTCGATACAGGAGATTTACTGCTGGCATCAGAAATTGAACCATTAGAGGAAGTAATTGATTCTCTGCACAGCGAGATTAAAAAACGACATATCAAGCGTCTGCAAAAGGGAAAATGTACTATTGAACTTGGTATTGCGTTGGAAGATCTGATTACAAATTATGAAAGAGTAGCAGATCATTGTTCCAATATTGGTGTTTCCATGATTCAGATCAACGCAGATGGATTTGAAACACATGAATATCTGGAAAAATTGAAAAAGGAAAATAACGCAGACTTTGAGTCAAAATATAATATGTATAAACAAAAATATTCCATTAAAAAAGAGACGAAGGATTTAGACTAAGCGGAAAGGATTATTATGGGTGCGGTTGTTTTTATTGTAGAGGATGATCAGAATATTCGAGAAATTGAAACCTTTGCATTGAAGAATTCAGGGTATACAGTTGAGGATTTTGATTGTGCAAAAAGTTTTTTTGACAGATTACAGGAGAAACAACCGGATTTGATCCTGTTGGATATTATGTTGCCGGATAAGGATGGCTTGGAAATCGTAGATGATCTTAGACACAATCTGGCAACGGTACGAATTCCTATTATTATGGTAACGGCCAAGACTACTGAGCTGGACAAGGTAAAAGGGCTGGATATCGGAGCTGATGATTATCTGACTAAACCATTTGGTGTCATGGAACTGATCTCGAGAGTAAAGGCACTTCTTAGAAGAGCACAAAAACTCCAGGAAGAGCGTGTGATGACTTTGGGTGAGATCAGTCTGGATTCTGAAAAGCGTGAAGTATATACCGGGGAAGAACGGTGTGAACTGACCTTTAAAGAATTTGAGCTTTTAAAGATGCTGATGTTAAATGCAGGTATTGTTCTGAAAAGAGATACCATTATGGAGGATATCTGGGGTATTGATTTCGAGGGAGAATCCAGAACACTGGACATGCATATTAAAACCTTGAGACAAAAACTTGGAGAAGCGGGAAATCATATTAAAACAGTACGTAATGTGGGATACCGGATGGAGTAGACTATGAAGAAGAAAATTAATTTACAATTTTTATTCTTGTCATTTGCGGCTATCGTTGTAACTATGGTTATAACGACAGCCGTTTATTATGAGCTTTTCAAGACCGAGGTACTGGATGATCTGCGGGCAAGTATTCATGTTTTGATAGGGACAGGAAGCTTTGATAATGCAGAGCATGTAGAATTTGCTACCAAGTATGAGGATTTGCGGATTACCATGATCGCTCCGGATGGAACGGTGCTGTATGATAATGAAGCTGATATTCTGGATATGGATAATCACGGCAGCAGACCCGAGGTGGAAAGAGCATTTCAGTCGGGCTGGGGACAGGCGATCCGAAAGTCGGACACCTTGAATCAGAATACTTTTTATTATGCTTCCAGACTGGAAAATGGCTGTGTGCTGAGAGTCGCAAAAGAGGCAGGCAGTATTTTCAGTATCGTAGAGTCAATTTTCCCTATGATGCTGGTCCTGATAATCTGTTTATTTGCATCCATTGTTACGCTGACTCATTATCTGACTAAAAGTATTGTATCCCCCATTGAACAGATGGCAAATAATATGGATCATCTGGAAAATGTGGATGCTTATAAAGAAATGCAGCCTTTTATCAATACAATCCAGAAGCAGCATGAGGATATTGTAAAAAGTGCGCAGATCAGACAGGAATTTACTGCAAATGTGTCCCATGAGTTGAAGACGCCATTAACTTCTATTTCCGGTTATTCGGAATTGATTGAAAATGGTATGGCTACCCAGGGGGATGTGGAGCATTTTGCAGGAGAGATTCATAGAAATGCAGAGCGTCTGTTAACATTGATTAATGATATTATCAGGCTGTCGGAGTTAGATGTTATGGAGGATGTTCCGGAAATGGAAAGCCTGGATTTGCATGCAATTGCTCAGACGGCGGTGGATATGCTACAGATCAATGCGGAAAATCATGATATTATCTTAAGGCTGGACGGACAGACCAGTATGATCCGCGGAAACAAAATGATGATGGAAGAATTAGTTTATAATTTGACAGATAACGCCATTCGATATAATAATAAGGGTGGTAAGGTTTTTGTTTCTGTGTATTCCCATGCAGGACATACGGTATTATCTGTGAAGGATACCGGAATTGGTATTTCCATGGAACATCAGGATCGTGTATTTGAGCGGTTTTATCGTGTCGATAAAAGTCGATCCAAATCCACAGGTGGAACCGGACTTGGCCTTGCCATCGTAAAACATATCGTTGCCCAGCATAATGCAAAACTGGATCTGAATAGTGAACCGGGTAAGGGAACGGAGATTAAGGTGGAGTTTTCGTGAAATTTGGTCAGGAACAAAGATTATCTGCAGATGGCAGATATTATAATCTAAATGATATGGTAAAGCTGAACTGTGATGAGTGTGCGGGATGTTCTGCATGCTGTCAGGGGATGGGTGATACCGTGGTTTTAAATCCCTTGGACATCTATAGAATGTCCAGGGGACTTGTTATGTCCGGAAATACTTCGGAAGAAGGAAAAATATCGGTTGGGTTTATGCAGCTCATGGAAAAATGGGTTGGACTTCATGTGGAGGATGGGATTCTGCTGCCACATATGCAGATGGTGACAGGATCTTCGACGGATACTGCAGGTAAGTGTGGCTTTCTGGATGACAAGGGGCGTTGCAGTATACATTCTTTTCGTCCGTCAATCTGTAGAATTTTTCCTTTAGGAAGAAATTTTGACGGGGAGGATTTTCAGTACTTTGTGCTGGAAGGAGACTGCCCGAAAGAGCGAAAGACTAAAATCAAAGTGAGCAAATGGATCGGAACAGATCATGTAAAAGAAAATCATAAGTTTATTAATGACTGGCATTATTTTATGAAAGCAGCTAAAACACTGGCAGTTGGGATGAAGATGCAGGGTGAAGCTTCAGAAGAACGTTTAAAACAGATGAATATGACTCTCTTACAGTTATTTTTCATACAGCCTTATCAGGCGGAAGATGAGCGGAACTTTTATACAGAATTTGCCGGACGGCTGGAACAGGGGATGAAGATCATTGAAGCAGAAAAATGAAATTGATATGTTACATGGACCTTTATTGTCTAAAATACTGGCTTTTACATTGCCGTTAATGGCTACCAGTATTCTGCAGCTGTTGTTCAATGCGGCAGACACAATTGTAGTAGGAAGATTTGCCGGGCATACCAGTCTGGCTGCAGTAGGCAGTACCACCAGTTTGATACAGCTGTTCGTAAATTTGTTATTAGGCCTTTCTATTGGTACGAACGTAGTAGTCGCTCAGTTCTTAGGTGCAGGAAAACTGCAAAAGATAAAGGAAGCGGTACATACGGCTATGCTGATGGCAGCCGTTGGTGGAGTGGTGATGGCAATCATTGGATGGGTTTGTGCACCGCAGCTGTTAAAGGCAATGGCTACGCCGGATGACGTGATTGGACTGTCCGGTTTATATCTTAGAATATATTTTATCGGCATGCCGTTTCAGACAATTTATAATTTCAGTGCGGCTATTTTGCGTGCAAAAGGAGATACCCGAAGACCACTGATCTATTTGTCTGTCAGTGGTATCATGAATGTGGTACTTAATCTGTGGTTTGTAATCGGATTACATATGGATGTGGCAGGCGTTGCGCTGGCAACTATTATTAGCCAATTTGTTAGTGGCATTCTGGTTTTTAGATGTTTGTGTATGGAAAAGGGACCTCTTCATTTTTCCTTCAATGACCTGGTCTTTGAAAGAGAAAGTTTTGTGAAAATGATGAGAATCGGATTACCGGCAGGACTGCAGAGTACAGTATTCAGTCTATCAAATGTGGTAATCCAGAGTACTGTGAACGGATTTGGCAGTGTGGTTATGGCGGGTAACAGTGCAGCCATTAGTATTGAAGGTTTTGTATATGTTTCCATGAATGCTTTCCAACAGGCTTGTCAGACCTTTGTGGGACAAAATGCCGGAGCAGGCCAGTTTAACAGAGTTAAGAAAATACTGTTACGGTGCCTGGCGTGTGCAACAGCAACAGGAGTTTTATTAGGTGGACTGGTTATTTTATTTGGAGAACAGTTATGTGAAATCTATTCTTCAGATCCGGAAGTAATTCAATGGGGTATGCTAAGACTGTTGATTATCTGCTCCACCTATTTCTTATGCGGTATAATGGATACCATGGTTGGCGCACTTAGAGGTATCGGCTATTCCGTGGTGCCTATGATCGTAAGTCTGATTGGTGCATGCGGTTTTCGTCTGCTGTGGATCGCATTTGTATTTCCATTAAGTCCGGTTATCGAAAATTTGTACATATCTTATCCGATTTCATGGCTTTTGACTTTTATAGCGCATGTGATTTATTGGAAGATAGAGTGGAGAAAAGTAGAAAAAATGCAGGTAAATCGCTTAGAAAGGGCATAATTTTAATATGAAAGAAAAAACAAATACATCAAACAAAAAGAAACTGTTATTTCCGGCTGTATTAACCGGTTGTATTATACTGTTTGCAGTACTTTATCTGGTGTTTTCACCGAAGGCTGTGGAGGGAAGTAAGGCGCTTTCCATTACAGTGGTTGATGCTGCAGGTGCAGAAACCGAATATACTGTGCATACAAATGCAGAATATCTGCGTCAGGCATTGGAGGAAACTGAAGGGTTGACAGTAGAGGGCGATGAGTCTACTGACTATGGTCTGATGGTTACGACTGTAAACGGCCTATATGCGGATATGGAAAAAGATGGTGCTTATTGGGGATTTTATGTGGACGATGAGTACTGTCAGTACGGTGTGGAAAACCAGCCGGTTGAGGACGGACAGGCCTACCGGATTGTTTACGAGACGATGAAATGAAAAAACAGAAACTGACAACTAAGGAACTGGTTCTCATGGGAATATTGGTTGCTGTATTAGAGGCGTCTAAGATGGCATTGGCGTTTCTGCCAAATGTGGAACTGGTTTCCTTTTTCATTATTTTATATACGGTAATATTTGGAAATTGGATCTGGCCGATACTGGTAGTTTTCCTGGCGCTGGAAGGATTGTTAAACGGTTTTGGACTCTGGTGGATCATGTATGCCTATGTGTGGCCGCTATTGGCACTGGCGGCTTTTCTATGCAGGAAGCAGAAATCGACTTGGTTTTATAGTGTATTATCCGGATTCTTCGGATTGTTTTTTGGTGGCTTGTGTTCCTTTACCTATTTATTTTTTGGTGGGGTTCGTACGGCCTTCGCATGGTGGATTGCGGGGATTTCTTATGACTTGATCCACTGTGTATCAAATTTTATACTGTGTCTTTTACTTTTTCGTCCATTACAGAGGGCGCTGTTACAATGCAGGTCTTTATTTAAGGAGAATTTATAATCGTGAATATTTTAACGTTAGATCATTTAACAAAAGCATATACTCATAGAAACCTGCTGGAGGATGCTTCCTTTTATCTGCAGGAGGGAGAAAGGGTAGGGCTCATCGGTATCAACGGAACCGGAAAATCCACTTTATTGAAGATACTGGCGGGATTGGAGGAACCGGATTCGGGGAAAAGAATTCTGGCTGCTAATCTGACAACGGCATTTTTACCACAGCATCCCGTTTTCCCTGAGGAAGCAACCGTTATTGAAGTAGTGGCAGCCGGCAAAAATGAGTCAGATACGGCAGCAGCCAAAGCAATGCTGACCAGACTTGGCGTGTCGGATTTTGCTCAGCCGGTAAAGGAGTTATCGGGCGGTCAAAAAAAGAGACTTGCGCTGGTACAGATATTGGTAAACTCTGCTGATATTTTATTTCTGGATGAACCGACTAACCACCTGGATGCTGAAATGTCTGACTGGCTGGAAAATTATCTGAAAGGATTTCGGGGCGCACTGGTGATGATAACACATGACCGGTATTTCTTAGATAGTGTGACGAATCGGATCGTTGAACTTGATCACGGTTCTTTGTATTCCTATGATGGCGGTTATTCCTCTTACCTGGAATTAAAGGCGCAGAGAGAAGATTATGCTCAGGCAGCAGAGAGAAAGAGACAATCTATCCTCAGAACAGAGCTGGCATGGGTGCAGAGAGGGGCAAGAG
The DNA here is from genome assembly GCA_028693705.1 of Lachnospiraceae bacterium. Taxonomy (GTDB): domain Bacteria; phylum Bacillota; class Clostridia; order Lachnospirales; family Lachnospiraceae; genus JAQUUX01. The sequence goes on from JAQUUX010000026.1 coordinate 16,832, forward strand.
CCAGATCCACGAAACAAAAAGCAAGGCTGGAACGATATGAAATGCTGAAAACCCTGGAAGCACCCCAGGCGGATCAGGCAGTAGAACTGAATTCCATTTCTACCAGAATGGGCAAGACGACGGTGGAATGTCACGATATTTCAAAAGGATATGGAGACCGGATGCTGGTTCGGAATTTTTCTTATATCTTTCTGAAAAATGACCGAATCAGTATTGTTGGTCCCAATGGATGCGGTAAGTCAACATTGATGAAGATACTGGCGGGAAAGGAACGGCCGGATACAGGTGAGCTGGTAGTGGGTCAGACCATTAAAATCGGTTACTACAGTCAGATGATTGAGGATAAGGCTGAGGAACAGGAAAAAGAAGAAGCCAGATGGAATAATCTGGAATACATGGATCCACAGGAAAAGGTAATTGATTATATTAAAAACACCGCAGAATATGTACAGACGAAGGATGGCAGTGTTTCTGCCTCTAAAATGCTGGAGCGTTTCTTATTCACACCGGATGCACAATATAGCCCTATCGGGAAGCTGTCCGGAGGAGAAAAACGTAGATTAAATCTTCTTCGCATTTTGATGGAAGCACCCAATGTTTTGCTATTGGACGAGCCTACGAATGATCTGGATATTACAACACTGACGATTTTGGAAGATTATCTGGATCAGTTTGATGGTATCGTCATCGTGGTATCCCATGACCGATATTTTCTGGACAGGACTGTGAGACGGTTATTTGCTTTTGAGGCAGATGGCAGTCTGCGGCAGTACGAGGGCGGTTATACCTATTATGAGACCAAGAAAGGTCTGGATCAGGAAGAAGAGACTGAAAAAAGAAACAGCAGATCAGGAAGTGGACAGTCAAATTCTGAAAAAATTGATGAGCAGACAGAGAAAAGCCGTGGTTTTAGGGGAGAGAATAAGCGGAAACTGAAAATGTCTTATCAGGAAGCCAGAGATTATGAGAATATCGAAGCCGATATTGCTGCATTAGAAGAAAAAATCTCTGATCTGGATCAAAAAATAGTACAGTATGCCACGGATTTTGTAAAATTAAATGAAGTGTCTAAACAGAAGGAAGAAACAGAACAATTACTGGAAGCAAAAATGGAACGGTGGGAGTATCTGGAAGAGCTGGCAGAAAGAATAGCAAACGGAGAGATGGCTTGAAGTTAACAATTGAAGCCTGTCAGCAGAGTGTGGTAAAATAAGACATAAACGATTACGAATCGAGGAAGATGCCATGTTGGAACAACCTGAATACATACATGTAAAAGTAAATAATGAAATAGAATTATGTGAGATGACGGACTTGGAAGCCAAAGGTGCAATTGAAAAGGTTTTGCTGGCCAATCGGATTTCCTATTTTGTTCGATGGAATGAACCGGGATTTTTCAGTTCCAGAAAAAAGTCCACCTGTATTTTCTGCATTAACAAGGCGCAGAAGGAAGAGGCTTTAAGGGCATTGGAAAAGCTGGATGAAGTTTTCAAGAATAAGTACAAAATTCTATGTAAAAAAGCAGAAGCTGAAATTAGTCTGGACGAATAAATTACAGAAGATGAGGTACGGCTATGTTTGATCTGAATGTCCGGTTTCAAATATTATCCATGCTATTATTATTGGTTATAGTTATCGATTATTTTCGATATCCACGATTAAAGACCCTGTCTAGTAAGTATTTTATGCTTTTAATGGCAGCGAACTTTGTAAATCTGTGCCTTGATATCGTGTCGGTATATACCATAACCCACATAGAGAGTCTGCCGGAAGGGGTAAATCGTCTGACACATCAGTTTTTCATTGGAAGTGTACTGGTATGCACCTTTATAAGTTTTATGTATGTATTTATGAAGGGCAGACAGCAGCGAAGACTGGAACGCAAAAGTTTTCTGGTGCTGATCATACCGCTGGCTATTTCTTTTCTGGTAGTGCTGTTTGGACCTTTGCATTACTACATCAGTGACGGGAAAGCTTATTCCTATGGCATGATGGCATACGTGGTATATATCTGCGGTTTTTTCTATCTGCTGTTAGAACTGCTGATGACTTTTAGTTCAAAGTATTCACTGGATCGGGAACAGAAGATATCCATTCGTTTTGTGATGATGATTTGGCTGATTACGCTGGTTTCACAGTTGACTTTCCCATGGATTTTATTATCGGGAGCAGCACTTACCTGGATTGTATTGTGTATTTATTTGTCATTTGAAAATCAGAGAGAGCATATTGACATGGAAGTAGGCGGCTTTAACCGCGCAGCTTTTCATCATATGCTGGATGAATATTATGAAGATGGAAAGCCATTATACCTGGTTCACCTTCGCTGTGATAATAATGACAGGATCCAGTCTATTGCCGGACATGGAGCTGGCAGACAAACCATACAGATGATGAAACAGGAAATGGAAAAGTTGTTTTCCAAGGATATTTTTCATTCCAGAAGCAGTGTGCTCAGTTTCTTTACCAGAGTAGATCCGTCGGAGGACAGGAAGCGTCTGGAGCAGTTGTGCACTGCACTGTCACATCTGGAATTTGCAGGTATTGCCTTGCAGTTTCATATTAGTGTGATGGATCTTCGTACTTATACAAAGAATAAGGATGAAGTTTATGAGCTGACTAATTTCATGCTTACAGAATTTACAGATGCTGAAGAAAAAATTATTTTTCTGGATCAGAAGCTTGCGGAACGCAAGAAAAGACAGGATATTCTGGGCAGACTTTTGGAACAGGCGTTAGAGCAGGATGGATTTCAATTATATTATCAGCCAATTTACTGGTCCAAAACAGGTCGATTTGGATCTGCAGAAGCTTTGCTTCGGTTAAAGAATTGCGGAGAACTTGGTTTTGTATCTCCGGAAGAATTTATTCCTTTAGCTGAAAAAAGAGGAATTATTCTGGAAATTGGTGATCGTGTCATGGAGATGGCAGCAGAATTTATCAGAGATCATGATTTAGAAAAAATGGGTATTCAGTATATAGAGGTGAACTTGTCAGCTATGCAGGCAGGTGCAGCAGATATTACGGAAAGACTGTATCGCATTGTGAAGGAGAAAGGCATTAATCCTGCACAGATTAATCTGGAAATCACTGAAACTGCCATGTTAGAGCAAAGTGAAACGGTAGATAGTAATATGAAAAAACTTCGTGGACTTGGTTTTGGCTTTTCAATGGATGATTTTGGAACAGGCTATTCTAATCTGGCACAGATTGTATCCAGTTCCTATGAATTGATCAAACTGGATAAAAGTCTGATATGGCCGGCTTTTGGACAAAGTATGGAGAAAAACGGCATTGTAAGCAAAGAAGATCAGACAAAAGCCATGGAACTGTTAAGCAGTCTGATCGATATGCTGCATAAGCAGGGGCTGCAAATGGTAGCAGAGGGTGTAGAGACAGAGGCAATGAAGGATTACCTGGTGGGTGCCAGTGTGGAGCATCTGCAGGGTTACTATTTTTCCAGGCCGGTTCCGGACTTGGAGTACATAAGTTTTATACAGGACAAACATAGGATAGATAACTGAGAAAAAGATTGAAAGCAGGAGGATCATATGCGCTTTATAACGTACAAAGAACAGGAATATCAGGAAGAAAAAACAGGTGTGGTAGTTGGAAGCCAAAACATGGTATATGATCTGAAGGATTTAGGGTATACTTATTCCAGCATGAGTGAATTAGTTTCCAATATGGGCGAAAAGGATCTGCAGACGTTATCTCAGCAGATAGCCGAACTGACAGAAAAGGGGGCAATTACCGGTGTACCTTATGCGGAGGTACAGAAATGCGCCCCGATACCTGTACCGGAGCAGGATATTCTTTGCCTAGGTATTAACTATATGGCACATGCAGAGGAATCTGCACGGTATAAGAAAGAAGCTTTTAACGGGGAACGTCCTTATCCTGTTTATTTTTCCAAACGTGTTAATCGGGCAGTTGCTGATGGGGAAGAAATACAGCGTCATGGGGATATCGTGGAACGGCTTGATTATGAATCAGAGCTTGCAGTTATCATTGGAAAAGACGCAAAAAATGTAAGCAAAGAAGATGCTTATGATTATGTTTTTGGGTATACTATCATAAATGATGTGAGTGCCAGAGCGATTCAGACCAGACATAAGCAATGGTATTTTGGCAAAAGCCTGGATGGGTTTACACCGATGGGTCCCTGGATTGTAACGAAAGATGAGATTCCCGGCAGACCGGAATTAAAGATCTGTTCCAGGGTAAACGGGGAACTGCGTCAGAATAGCAATACAGACTTACTCATATTTGACATCGCTTATGTGATCCATGAACTGAGTCAGGGTATGACCTTAAAGGCTGGAACTATTATATCCATGGGTACACCGGCAGGCGTAGGTATGGGATTTGACCCGCCTAAATTCTTAAAGTCGGGTGATGTAGTGGAATGTGAGATTGAAAAGATAGGAACACTTACGAATGTAGTGTCACAGTAAATAAAATGAATGAAACAAAAACAAGCCGTGAAATAGGAGAAAAAAAGCCAATAAAGGGCAGCATGGTGCAGGGCAATCCGACAAAGTGTTTGCTCGCCTTTGCTGTCCCTTTGATTGCAGGGAATTTATTTCAGCAGCTGTATAATATTGTGGATTCCATTATTGTAGGAAAAGTAGTAGGTGCGGGTGCATTAGCTTCTGTTGGAGCTTCCGCGGCGATTACCATGCTGTTTGTGATGGTAGCGCTGGGAACCGGTATCGGCTGTTCCGTTGTGATTTCTCAACTATTCGGAGCCAAGAAAATTGAGGAGATGAAAACGGCTATTTCCACAGCACTGATTTCTATTTTGATCTTTTCCTTACTCCTCAGTGTGATCGGCAGGGTATTTAGCACAGCGATTTTACAGGTCTTGAAAACACCGGAAGATATTTTTGAGGGTGCTGCTTTATATTTGAATATTTATTTCTATGGTTTCTTTTTTCTCTTTATGTATAATGCGTTTTCAGCAATTTTCAATGCATTAGGGGACTCAATGAAGCCTTTGATGTTTCTCATTTTTTCTTCTTTTTTAAATATTGGACTGGATCTGTTATTTGTAAAGGTTTTCAGCTGGGGGATTGCAGGAGCTGCCTGGGCAACTTTGATCTCGCAGGCGGTGTCGGCGGTGCTTTCCTTTGGGGTGCTGGCATATAAATTAAAACATATTCCATCGAAATCTTATCCTTTGTATGATGTGACGTTGTTTCGCAGTATGACCAGAGTGGCATTGCCTACGATCATCCAGCAGTCCATGGTATCAGTAGGTTCTCTTTTGATACAGGCGGCTGTAAACCGTTTTGGCTCTACTTTTCTGGCAGGCTATACGGCGGCGATCCGTATTGATGGAATAGCAATTGTGCCTATGGTAAATACCGGCAATGCGGTATCCACTTTTGTGGCACAGAATATGGGAGCGAAAAGAGCTGACAGGGCAAAGCAGGGATACCATATCGGTTTGGTAATGGCGATGTCCATTGGTGCTTTTATCGGGATTATGATGCATTTTTACGGGGACTCCTTTGTAGGATTATTCATGAATGCGGAAACAGATATGGCAGCCATTGCTATTGGTGCAGAATATATTTCCATAGTTTCCATGTTTTATTTTGTCATGGGAGCCATGAATGTGTCGGGAGCAGTCCTTCGAGGAGCAGGTGACATGAAATGGTTTATGTCAGCGACGCTGGTAAATCTTTCCTCACGTGTGATTTTGACTTATCTATTTGCAGATGCTACAGCAGGAATGATTATTATGTGGGCCAATCCCATTGGCTGGGCTATCGGGTTTGCTATATCCTTTACCAGATATCGCCAGGGTGGCTGGAAGAAGATTACATTAATTCGTTAAGGAGAACTTTGGATGGAACAGTTATCACTTTTTAATCATACAGAAACGCAACCACTGGCAGCCAGACTGCGTCCTGAAAGTCTGGAGGATTTTGTGGGACAGAAGCATCTTCTGGGCGAAGGCAAGGTACTGCGGAGATTGATTGAAGGTGATCATATTTCGTCCATGATCTTCTGGGGACCTCCAGGTGTGGGTAAGACTACCCTTGCCAGTATCATTGCCAGTAGAACCAAATCTTCTTTTATCAATTTCTCAGCGGTGACCAGCGGGATAAAAGAGATACGGACTGTCATGGAACAGGCAGAGGAAAATCGACATTTTGGAACCAGAACTATTGTCTTTGTAGACGAGATCCACCGTTTTAATAAAGCACAGCAGGATGCCTTTTTGCCCTTCGTGGAAAAAGGCAGTATTATTTTGATTGGTGCCACGACGGAAAATCCATCTTTTGAGATCAATGGGGCTCTTTTATCCAGATGTAAGGTATTTGTCTTACAAGCATTGAAAACAGAAGAATTGGTAGAATTATTAAATCATGCCTTAACATCTCCCAAGGGGTTGGGAAATCAGCAAATACAGATTGAACCGGATATGCTGGAGCAGATTGCTAATTTTGCCAACGGAGATGCCAGGTCTGCACTTTCAACCTTGGAAATGGTTGTGTTAAATGGCGATTTGGGGTCTGATGGAAACATCAGGGTAACCGGTGAGACATTGGAGCAGTGCATTTCCAAGAAATCCTTATTATATGATAAAAAGGGCGAGGAACATTATAATCTGATCTCAGCATTACATAAATCCATGCGAAATTCTGATCCTGACGCTGCAGTGTATTGGCTTGCCAGAATGCTGGAGGCAGGAGAGGATCCCTTATATATCGCCAGACGTGTAACCCGGTTTGCCAGTGAGGATGTGGGACTGGCTGATCCGCAGGCTTTACAGATTGCGATAGCAGCATATCAGGCCTGTCATTTTATCGGCATGCCAGAATGTTCTGTACATTTAACGGAAGCTGTTACCTATATGTCTCTGGCTCCCAAATCCAATGCTTTATATGTGGCATATGAAACAGCAAAGAAGGATGCACAGGAGCAGTTAGCAGAGCCGGTGCCGTTAGTCATTCGTAATGCGCCTACCAGTCTCATGGAAGAGCTGAATTACGGAAAAGGGTATCAGTATGCCCATGACAGTGCAGCACATTTGACAAACATGCAGTGCTTACCGGATTCTCTTATGGAAAGAGAATATTACAGACCTACAAAGCAGGGCGAGGAAGGTAAATACAAGGCACGTTTGGAAGAAATCAAGCGGTGGAAAGATGAACATAAGGAATAAACAGTAGATATAAATTAAATAAGTACTTGACACTTACAATTAAATTGCATAAAATCAATTTATAAACAAATTGTGTACAATTTAATTGAGAGAGTGAGAAGAAGTGATGGATGATAAATATGCAGCAATCCGGTTGCAGAATCAGCTTTGTTTTCCACTTTATGCCTGTTCTAAGGAAATCGTTCGCAGGTATAAGCCATATCTGGATGAACTGGATTTAACTTATACTCAGTATATTGCCATGATGGTTTTATGGGAAAAGAAAGAAGTAACGGTAAAGGAATTGGGAGAGGCATTGTATCTGGATTCAGGAACCCTTACCCCTTTACTGAAGAAACTGGAATCAAAAGGTTATCTTACCAGAGCTCGTATGGAAAGTGATGAGAGAAACCTTCGTGTGACGCTGACGAAAGAAGGAGAAGCTGTGCAGGAGAAGGCACTGGGTATTCCGGAGAAAATGAATTGTTGCGTGAAATTGGATTCGGAAGATGCAAAAGAGCTTTACAGGATCCTGTATAAGATTTTGAATTGTATGTCATAAGGACATGATCGATATAGTATAGGAAGTTTTCTAATAGTACTGTTGTATATCCAGGGATATATTTTGAATAACCCTGGATTACAATTTATCAAATAAATTGTAAACAGTTAAATGATATGCAATTTGAAAGCAATTGAAGGTCAGCAATTAAAACAAGCAATGAAAAGGAGCGGGAAATATGAATATTTACGATTTTACCGTAACAGCACCGGATGAAACAGAGATTTCATTAATGGATTACGAAGGGAAGGTGTTACTGGTGGTAAATACAGCAACCGGTTGCGGTTTTACGCCACAGTATGAAGTATTGGAAGCTATGTATGAAAAATATTGGGAGCAGGGATTTGAAATAATCGATATTCCCTGCAATCAGTTTGCAGGGCAGACACCGGGAACTGACGAAGAAATACATGCATTTTGTACATTGAAGTATCATACAGCGTTCAGGCAGATGAAAAAATCAGATGTGAATGGAGAGCGGGCATTGCCATTATATACCTACTTGAAAAACGAACAGCCTTTCAAAGGTTTTGGTCATGGGCCAAAAGCGCTTGCCATGGCCGCTATGTTAAAGACAATGGACAGAGATTATAAGAAAAATGTGGATATCAAATGGAACTTTACCAAATTTGCAGTGGATCGAAGTGGTAAGGTGGTAGCACGATTTGAACCTACAGAAGACATGAAAAAGGTAGAAGCCTGTATTGCAGGTTTACTATAAAGAACAAAGTAATTCACAAACAGATAAATGATATAAAAATTGGATAGGAAACTAAAAACACAACAAAAAAAGGAGAAAAAACAATGGAAATGATGCACATCAAAAAGGAAAATTTTGAACAGGAAGTATTACAGGCACAGGGAAAGGTACTGGTTGATTTCTGGGCATCCTGGTGTGGCCCGTGCAAGATGCTGATGCCGGTTGTTGAGCAGTTCGCTAAGGAAAATGATAAGATTAAAGTCGTAAAAATCAATGTGGATGAGGAAGAAGAGCTGGCTCAGAGATATCAGGTCATGACTATTCCAACACTGGTGGTTATTGAAAATGGAAAAGAGGTAAAGCGTTCTGTTGGCGTGATTTCAAAGAATGCAATTGCTGAACTGGTAAAGTAAGGCAAATGGTAAAGCCCCTTCAAAAGTCGGATTATAATCCGGCTTTGAAGGGTTTTTTTTATATATTTTGCTAACCTGACATTGCTTTCAATTCTTCCAGCAACAGCTTGGCAACCGGAGTAAATACCTGATGTTTTTTCCAGATAATATGCATGGGAGAACGAAGCTCCGGCTCAAGGGGTCTAAAGCACAGATCACTGTCGGTACCGGTATTGACCAGACCGTCAAATCCAAGGGGATATCCCAGCCCTACCCTTGCCATAATCGTGGTATTAAAAAGCATATCGTAGGTGGCAGCTATATGTAATTTTGCAAAATCTTCTCCAAACCAGTCCAAAAGTTCTTCCTGAAGACCCTGACGGGAACAGATCAAAGGAAGATGAATCAGATCATTTACGGTAACTGATTTTCTCGTGGAAAGGGGATCATCCTTTCGCATAAGAAGACCCCAGCAATCAGAGTGGGGAACAGTGAGATAGTTGAATTTCGATAAATCCACTTTCTGAACCATAACAGCCATGTCGATCAATCCCTTATCAATTCTTTCTGTAACAGCATCTGTTCCGCTGCTGTAGAAATGAAATCGTATATTGGGATATTTTTTTTCCAAAGAGTGAGCAGCTTGTATGAAATATTTCATTCCGGCAGACTCTGCACAACCAATTCGGATATTACCACCGGTTATCTCATCCAGGGATTTGAACTCGGCAGATGTCTTATCTACCATGTCAATGATTTCTTCTGCTCTTTTCCGAAGCAGCATTCCTTCGTCAGTCAATTTGATACTGTAGTTACTCCTGGTAAAAAGTTTCTTTCCCAGTTCATCCTCCAGTTCCTTGAGCTGTCTGGAAAGTGTGGGCTGCGATACGTGCAGAAAAGCAGCAGCCTTTGTGATATTTTCTTCTCTTGCAACTTCCAAAAAATAACGTAGAACTCGGATTTCCATAATAAATATTATCCTTCTCCTCTCATTTACGATTTAATTGCGAACTAAATTATATCATAGAAATTCAAAAAATGAATGACTAAAAATAATAACTAAGCATTTTACATTACTGATAGAGGACGATAAAATGTAAACGAAATGTAAAACAGTTTGGAAAGGAGATAAAGATGCTGTGATTACCAAGCCACTGTTTCAGTCAGTATTGCTTGACTTGCTGGTAGAAAAGTATGGAAGTATTGCACCAAAAGAAGATGTGACCAGAGATTTTGCCGGTATGAAGGTAATGCTGGCAGAAGATAACGAAATGAATATGGAAATCTCAGAGGATATTCTTACAAAGGCTAAGCTCTCCGTTGTAAAGGTGGTAAACGGACAGGAGGCAGTAGATGCATTCTTACAGAGTCAGCCGGGTGAAATACAGGCGATTCTCATGGATATCCAGATGCCTGTTATGGACGGATATGAGGCAACGAAGAAGATCAGAGAGTCAGGACGTGAGGATGCAGAATCCATCCCGATCATTGCACTGACAGCGAATGCTTTTGCTGAAGATGTACAGAGAGCACTGGATGCAGGTATGAATGGACATATTGCAAAGCCAATCAGCAAGCAGGCATTGTTTACTCTGCTTGATAAGGTATTGTAAATACAGTAGAGCGGAAAGAATACCAATTGCCTGTAAGGAGGCTTACAAAAGATGAATTGTATCAAGAGATTGGGAATCATATGGGTGACAGTGCTGATGCTCTTTGCTTCTGTTATTACCTGCAATGCGAAAGAGGGGGAAACAGTATCGCATCCAAGAGTTTTATTTATCAGTGCCTATGCCTATGATTGGGACAGTGTGCCTGATCAGTTAAAGGGTGTGGCAGAAGTTCTTGGATCAAAGGCCAAAATGGATTATATGTTCATGGATACCAAAAAGCATACTTATGATGAAGTAAAGCAAGGCATTCATGATGAAATTCAAACGAATATCGATGAGGCCGGTCAGTATCATGTGGTTATGGCGGAGGATGATGCAGCTCTTGATTTTGCACTTGAATATAGAGATGACTTATTTGCCGGGGTTCCCATTGTGTTTATGGGTATTAATACCATAGAAAAAGCAGAATCTGCGCATGAAGATCCCCTGATTACCGGCATGGTTGAGTTTTTTCCGTATCAGGATACTATTGCACTGGCGAGAAAACTGTATCCTGAGGCTACAAAGATCGTGGGAATCAGTGATAATACAGAATCCGGACTGGGTTGTACCAAACGATTTTATGATGAGGCAGAACATTTTCCGGAACTGGAATTTAGTGATATGAATACTTCAGAGATGACGGAAGATCAGATAGCAGATTTGCTGGCTACTTATGATGAATCGACAATTCTGGTTTTCTTATCTTTCATCAATGATGTGGATGGCAATATATACTCACTTTTGGAAGCAACTGAATTTGTGGCAGATCATGCTCAAATTCCTATGTTCAAATCAGATTATCTTGGTGTTGGAGAAGGGGTATTCGGAGGATATGTCAGCTCTTATGAAGAGATGTCCGGGAAAGCCGCAGATATGGCACTGGAGATCCTGACTGGAAAGGCACCGGCAGATATTCCGGTGGAAACCATGAGCGGGTATCCGATTTTTGATCAGAATATGTTGAACCGGTTTAAGATAGATTCAAAGCTTTTACCGGAGAATGCGGTTATTGTCAATTATGTTCCTACCTTTATGGAACAGTACAGCACCGTTATCTGGCCGGGAGTTACCATTATCGCATTTCTCCTGCTGTTGATTATTTTCATTGTTATATATAACAGAAAACAGGCACTTCTAAAAGCAGTACAATTAAAGAGTGAAGCGCAGAATGCTTATTTAAAGCTGGAGGAAGAAAAAAATACTCAGTTGGAGGCGGCCATTATTCAGGCTGAAAAGGCAAGCCGTGCCAAGAGTGATTACCTATCCAGAATGTCGCATGAGATCAGAACCCCTATAAATGCCATTATTGGAGAGACAACTCTGGCACAGAAAAATATTCATAGCACAGGTAAGGTAGAAGAGTACTTGAAACAGATTCTGATTTCTTCAAAACATCTACTGAATCTGATCAATGATGTACTGGATATGTCAGCTATTGAAAGTGATAAGATTAAAATAGCCCATGTGGATTTTGATTTAAAGGAAGTGGTAGCCACAGTGACTACCCTGTATTACTCTCAGTGTAAGACTAAAGGTATTCACTTTGAAGCAAAAATGAATGATGTAAAAACAGAGATATTGGTAGGGGATCAACTGAGATTACAGCAGGTCATTCTGAATTTATTGTCCAATGCCTATAAATTTACTGATAAGGGTGGCAGTATTTTCTTACGCATGAAGGAAGAAAAGATAGATGAAGACCATGTAAAGCTTCACATCCAGGTACAGGATACCGGCTGCGGTATGAGTGAAGAGTACATGAGTCGTATTTTTAAGCCTTTCGAACAGGAAAGTTCTCTGACTGCGAAGGAACATGGTGGTTCCGGATTGGGACTGTCTATTTCCAAAAATTTGATAGAAATGATGCAAGGCAGTATACTTGTAGAGAGTAAAGTCGGAGCAGGTACAATTTTTACAATCGATATACCATATGAAATCGCAGAATGTCAGATGAAAATAGACGTAGAACGTGTCAGTGACATGAAGATCATGGTCATTGATGATGATGAAGAAAGTCTGGAATATATCTCCAATATTTTAAATCATATTGGAATGGAGCATACCTGTGAGTCTGATGCAGAGGTGGCTTTTGAAAAAATGGCAAAAGCTAGAAATGATGGAGATCCTTATGAATTGTGTCTGGTAGATTGGAAGATGGAGGGGATGGACGGTCTCGAGGTTTCTAAAAGAATCCGACTGGCACAGGGAGATGATGCTGTCATTATTGTGGTGTCAGCTTACGATACTAATGAAATTGCAGATGCGACCAGGGAAGTGGGGGTAAATGCATGTATTTCCAAGCCTTTATTTCAGTCAACTTTATTTGACACTTTAATGTCTATTTGCGAAGGAAGCCTGGTTCATGATACTGCTAAAACGCAGGAATATGATTTTACAGGAAAGAAACTTTTACTGGCTGATGATATTGAGATCAATAGAGAAATGGCAAAAGAACTTTTGACCATGGTGGGATTTGAGGTAGATCTGGCAGCAGATGGAGCAGAGGCAATTGCACAGTTCAAGACATCCGAAGCCGGAACAAATGATGCCATTTTGATGGATGTACAGATGCCAAATGTAAATGGTTATGAGGCAACCAGACAGATCCGTGATCTGGATCATCCCCAGGCAAAAGATATCCCGATTATTGCCATGACGGCCAATGCTTTTGTGGAGGATATTGCAAAATCACTGGAAGCAGGTATGAATGATCATTTATCAAAGCCAATTGATACAGAAGCTATGTACCAGCTTTTGCGCAGATATGTAGAGAAATAGCCAAGGGAGGCAGAATATGGGTGTACGAAAGAGAACCAGACTTATAAAAAGTATAGGTGGTACTATTAACGGGGTTGCCATTATTGTCGGCATAGCGATCCCATGGAATGCCTCTGCGGAAACAGTGCAGACGAATGGAAAAGCGCAGGTTGGAGTTCCCAATCAGACAGATGCAGATGAGGATTTGATAGCTGTCGATTTTACCTCTGAGGAGCAGGCATATATTGCTTCGGCAGATACGATCACAGTAGGTCAGATCAGAAACCGATTCCCGATTACCAGTGTGGATGAAAATACGGGAGAGCTGTCAGGTATCAATGAAGATATCCTGCAGACGTTATCGGAACTTAGCGGACTAAAGCTGGAATCTCTGGCCATTGGATTAAATGAAAAGCCAATGGCTGTATTAAAGGCCGGGCAGTTTGATATGGTCATGGGTGTTTTACAAACCCAGAATTTTATGGATGACCCGGAAATACAGCTTTCAGATCCTTTTATAGAGAGTACAATGGCAATTGTCATGAGAAAGGGAGAAAGCTTTGAAGCTGGCAAAAATTATACGATTGCGCTCAAAACTTCTTTTCAGGCAATGCAGGAATATATTACAGATACGTATCCACAATATCAGACGAGGGTATATACCACAGATGAAGAAAGTCTCCGGGCTGTTTTGAATGGAGATGTAGATCTGATGATGCAGAATATTTATGTGACTAATTATTTGTTACAGAAACCGCAGTATTCGGACGTCCAGATCCTGCCAACTACTTTTTTGACAGAGAAAAACTGTATCGCAACATTAGCCGATACAGATAGGCGATTGATGTTCATTCTCAATAAATGTATTGCGGCCATTCCGGAAGAGAAGGTAAATGAAATTATTCTGGCCAATACCACAGCCAAGCCATATCAGCTGACAACAGCAGATGTGTTCTATAAATACCGGGTGCAGATCATCATTTTCATTGTAATGGTTCTGAGTTGTATCAGTTTACTTGTGTTTATCATAATTGCAAGACAGCGTAATTATAAAATAGTGGAATTAAAGAATAAGCAGCTGGCAGAGGCGGTAGCGCAGGCGGAAAACGCAAATGGGGCAAAGTCCCGTTTTCTGGCACAGATGAGCCATGAAATCCGTACGCCTATGAATGCTATTATCGGTCTTACTTCTCTTTCCAGAAGTCATCTGGATGATAAAGAGAAGATGGTGGATTATTTGAATAAAATAGATGGCAGTTCCAAGCTGTTATTGGGTATTATTAATGATGTACTGGACATGTCAGCTATCGAAAGCGGAAAGCTGAAAATCGAAAATACCAAGTATGATTTTAAACGTGCTATTTCCACGCTTACCGGAATCTTTTATCAGCAGGCTATACAGAAGAATATCGATTTTAATGTGCATTTAAAAGGTGTTACAGAGGAACAGGTGGTATCGGATACCGGTTGTGGTATGAGCGAAGAAATGTTAGGTCGATTATTTAAGCCATTTGAACAGGAATCGGCAGGAACAGCCAGAAAACATGGCGGAAGTGGACTGGGCATGTCCATCGCAAAGCAGTTGACAGAGAAAATGGGCGGTTCCATTCAGGTGGATAGTAAACAGAATGAGGGAACGACATTTACCGTAGACATTCCATTTGAAGCCTGCAAGCAGAATGTGAGTGAAACTCAAAGCAGTTTTGCCGATATTACAGTGCTGGTAGTAGATGATGACAGGGATGCCTGTGAGTACTGTGGCGAACTTTTGGATAGAATAGGAGTTGCACATGATACAGCCAATTCCGGTGAAGAAGCATTGGAAATGATTGGAGAGGCTGAGGATAAAGGAATTGCGTATAAGCTGTGCATGATCGATTGGAAGATGCCGGATATGAACGGTATTGAGCTGACCAGACAAATTCGTAAGATTTTTGGTGAGGATGAGATCATTATTATTGTGTCTGCCTATGATCTGAATGAAATCGAGGAGAAGAGGATTCGGGCAGGAGCCAATTACTTTATGCCCAAGCCATTATTCCAATCTACTATTTATAATGCGCTGATGCGGATTACCAGCGGAACGGGCATGGTCTATACCGGTACGAAACATGTGGATTATGATTTTAAAGGAAAGAAAATATTAATCGCAGAGGATGTGGCGCTGAATCTGGAGGTAGCGGTCAGTCTGCTGAAAATGGTAGGTATCGATGTGGTATGTGCAGAAGATGGAAAACAGGCGGTGGAAGTGTTTACGTCAAATCCGGCAGGAACCTATGATTGTATTCTCATGGATATTAATATGCCGGTTATGGATGGCTACGAAGCAACCAGGCAGATTCGTACCAGTGGAAAAGAGGACGCCAAGACGATTCCAATCTATGCCATGACAGCAAATGCTTTTTCATCAGATGTAACAGATGCCTTAAATGCCGGTATGAATGGACATATTGCAAAACCTATTGAAACGGATGTGCTGTATAAAACTTTGGAAGTGGCATTTGGACAGGAGTCATAGAGGAAAAGGAGAATTTTCAAATGAATAATGAAGTATTAGAGGCAATGAAAACCAGAAGAAGCATTCGTGCTTATGAAGAAAAGCAGATTACAAGGGAAGAAGTAGAAGCCGTTACAGAGGCCGGGACTTATGCTGCAAGTGGAATGGGCAGACAGAGCGCACAGATGGTGGTGGTACAGGATCCGGAAACAGTGGCTTTGCTTTCCAAATTAAATGCTCAGGTTATGGGTACTGAAAATGATCCGTTTTATGGAGCACCAACAGTTGTTGTGGTATTTGCTGATCCGGAAAGACCTACCTATGTACAGGATGGTTCTCTTGTTATAGGAAATCTACTCCTGGCAGCTCACACGGTAGGTCTGGGATCCTGCTGGATTCATAGAGCAAAAGAAGTGTTTTCCATGCCAGAGGGAAAAGCGCTAATGAAGAAATGGGGGGTTCCTGAACAATATGTGGGAATCGGTCATTGCATTCTGGGTTATATTAAAGGGGAAGCACCTAAGGTTGCTCCGAGAAAAGAAGGCTATGTAATTTACGCGTAATGTTACGAATGAAGAAATGAGGATGGGTAACAAAATGGGAGATGCTACACAGGATATAATCTCGCAGAACATAGTTTCACAGCTGGTAAAGGAGTCCACCACATCAATTTATGTGGCTGATTTTGAAACAGACGAACTGATTTATATGAATGAAGCGGCTGAAAAAGTACTCGGTGTACATGCAAAGGATATGGCAGGCAGGAAATGCTATGAGTTTTTAATGCGCAGGGATTCACCATGTCCATTTTGTCATAAATCCATGATGTCTGGAAACGAATTTCAGGATAATACGGATAAGCTTCCTTTAAACGGAAGGCAGTATCGTGTACAAAGCAAGCTGTTGACGTTACAGAACAGAAAAGTTCATGCGCATTATGTAACAGATGTAACCAATTTGCTGAACAAGCAGAAGGAACTGCGAACCTTAACTGATCATATACCCACAGGGATTGGTATCTTCTATGTATATACGGATGGCAGGATCGAACCGGGGTATATTAATGACGGCTACTATACCATGTTGGGGGAAAGCAGGGACAGCCGATCCAGATTTAACGGTTTTACCGTGCTGGATGCAATGCATCCGGAAGACGTATTAGGAACAGATAAAAAACGGGTATACCAGGAGGTTCGAATCAGAAAAGCTGATGACTCTTATATTTGGGTCAGTATCAGAGCCGACTTGGTGGAAAGAACACCGGAGCGCTGTACTTTTTATTGTGCTTTTGCAGATATAGACCAGTTGAAGAAAATGCAGCAACAGCTGGAGAATAGTCAGGGCAAACTGAATACGGCTTTAGAAGAGGTGGAGGCAAGTAAGGAGCAGCTTCGAGGTATTGTAGAGCATGTACCGGGTGCAATGGTGGTCTTTTATGTAAAAGATAAGTTACTGCATCTTAAATACATATCTGACAGTTGTGTCACAATTAGCGGCTTTACGGCTGAGGAAACCTATAAAAGATGTGAACCGGATCCGACAGCAGATGCACATCCGGACAGCAGGGCTTTCTTTCTGGAGCATGAATGGGATGATATACAAAAGCAGGACAAGATGTCCTATACTTATCAGATTCTTTGTAAAGGTGGCTTTTATAAGTGGGTCAGCTTAAATCTGTCACCTGTTATGACGGATGGTGAGCTGCTTTATTATGGTGTCTTGCGTGATGTGGATGAAGAACAGCAGAATATCATTATGCGTGAGAATCTTATGAATGCATTGCCGGGTGGAGTTGCCATTTATAAAATGGGAAAACCGGTTGAAACCTTGTATTTCAGTGATGGCGTTTTGAAATTAAAGATTTAGTGGATGATTCCGCACATGGAACCGTAGTGTTGGAAGTACAAACAGGGCAGGTACTATACATGAATACGGCATGTGCAAAAATGTCTCATTTGGAAAATGCGGGCAGTATCATTGGACATCATGTAGAGGAAGTAATACCGGAATTTGACAGATTGCTGTCTGTGGAACAGACCCTGGCACTTCCAAGGGATCATTATGCAGAGTTTCACAGGGACAGGGGAGATGGACATCATCTGCTGTTAAAGGGAAAACGCATTACCTGGTGTGGTGTGGATGCGGTGATTTTTTATATTACAGATGAAACTGCGAGAATGGAGAAAGAGAACCGTTATTTTAGGCAGGTTACGGCTATGACGGAAGCAGACGATGACAATCTGCTTACGAAAGGACAGCATAGTATTACCAATGATAAGATCATCTATTATTGTAAAAAGGCAGAGAGCAGTCTTTCTCTTGAGGAGGGCGGTTCCTATGATGCAGCGATAGAACTGCTGGCGACAACTGCTGTTAATTTGGAAAAAGCAGAGGAGATTCGAACCAGACTGCAAAGAAAAGCGTTACTGCAGGATTATGGAGAGGATCAGAAAACCGGTTCTCTGGAATATTTACGCAGTCAGAAAAATGGCAGACCATTTTGGACACAGCTTAAGTATGTGATATTGGAAGTACCGGGAACTGATAATATCAATCTGTTTATTTATACCTATGATATTTCAGAACAGGTATTGGAAACTCATATGATTGATAAATTAAGCGCCATGGAATATGACGTGCTGGGTGTTATAGATGTTACGTCACGTACTTATACCAGGAAGCGGGTACGTGGGAAAATGGAAGGTCCGGAGACTTCAATTACCGGTGATTTTGAAGAGTTGGCCAGAGCGCGTATCAAAACTGTTGTGGTACCGGCAGAACAACAGGAGATACTGGATAAATTTAGTCTGGATAATATTATAGGAAAATTGGAAAGTTCAGAGGTTTATTTCTTTACATACTCTATACAGTGTGAAGATGGTACAGAAAAGCGGAAAAAATATCAATTTTGTTATTTAGATGAGAGCAGAAGCTCTATCCTTTATTATCGAAGTGATATCACGGAAATGTATAATCGTGAACAGGAACAGTTAAGACAGACAGAAGCAGCACTGATAGAAGCCAAGAAAGCCAGTGAAGCAAAAACTGAATTTTTCTCCAGAATGAGTCATGATATGCGTACGCCGATGAATGGTATTCTGGGTATTGCAGGTCTGTCTACAGAAGAGGCCGATCCACAAGTATTGCAGGATAATATTATGAAGATCCGGTCATCGGGAGAATATCTTCTGGGATTGATCAATGATACTTTGGATTTTCAGAAAATTGAAAGTGGCAGACTGACTATCGAACCACAGATCATCTATGCAAAAGATCTGTTAACCGGTATTGTGAATCTGATCAAGAATACAGCGGAGGAAAAGGGAGTAACATTCCGTGTGGTAAATAAAAATGCAGATCTTGGTACCTATATCAAAGCAGATCCTATGAGAATGAAGCAGATTTTTGTAAATCTGCTTTCCAATGCCGTGAAATTTACACCAAAAGGTGGCACAGTAGAACTGGGATTTGAATTGTTGAGCAGAGATGGTAGGATCTCGCATGACCTGGTGACAATCACAGATACCGGCATCGGTATGAGTAAGGAGTTTTTAGAAAAGGGCATTTTCAAGCCTTTCTCACCGGAATATAATACTGTAACGGCAAGCTATGCGGGAACTGGCCTGGGATTGTCAATTGCCAAGAGACTGGTGGAATTAATGGGCGGTACTATTTTTGTGGAAAGTGAGCAGGGTGTTGGTACGAAGTTCACAGTTGCTATAGATTTTGAACGGGTAGAAGCATCAGAAGTGACCCAGACAGCAAGTGAAGATGCTCAAAAGCAATCTGCAGCACGGGGCGGATTACGAGGAAAGAAAATCTTACTGGCTGAGGATCATCCTTTAAATGCTGAAATTGCAACGAAATTACTGAAAAAAGCAGGCTGTGAGGTGACCTGGGCACAAAACGGTGAAGAATGTCTGGAAACCTATAGTAGTTCAGAAACGAAACAATATGATATTATCCTCATGGATATCAGAATGCCTCTTATGGATGGACTGGAAACCGCCAAGGCAATTCGGGCATTAGACAGAGCGGATGCAGGGGAAATTCCAATTATTGCCATGACTGCCAACGCCTATGAGGATGATATAAAGCTTTCTCTGGCAGCAGGAATGAACGGACATCTGGCAAAGCCAATAGACCCCAAGGCGCTGTATGAAAAAATTGCAGAATTATTATAATAGAAGCTGTTCCATCAACTCGTCATTTTTCTCCGGGCTCATGATGCAGAAGCGGATGAAATGATTATCCAGGGAAGGAAAAGTGGAACAGTTACGAATCATCAGGCCTTTTCGAATTGTTCTGTCGAATAACTGCACTGCTGTCATGGCGGGGTCCAACAGTTTTACCAGAATGAAATTGGCATGAGGTTCATAAACCTTGAAACGGTTGTCTGTCAGCAGTATTCTGTATAAGCGGCTGCGTTCAGATGCAATCAGGTCGTAGGTAGCTTTTTTATATGCGATGTCCTGAAACATAACTTCTCCGCCTAAAGCGGCAAGGGAACTGATACTCCAGGGATTGCTCCTGGCGTGATATTCGGTCAGTAGGTTTTCACTACCGGTAATAGCATAGCCCAGACGAAGTCCAGGTGCTGCGAAAAATTTTGATACACCACGTAATACCACCAGATTTGAAAACTGTTTTACTAAGGGAACAGAAGAATAACAGTTTATATCTTCTGTAAATTCCACATAGGTTTCATCGACAATAACAGTGATATGTCTGGTCAGACAATGCTCCAAAATAATCCCCATGACATCTTTGGCAATTGCTGATGAGGTAGGATTGTTGGGATTACAGAGAATTAACAGATTGATGTCAGGTGTCAGATGCATTAAAAGATCCGGACAGTTTAGCTGGAAATCATCAGATTCCTTTAGCATATAATAAGCAGAGTGTCCTCCTGCAAGGGAGACACTTCGTTCATATTCCGAATAGGTGGGACCCAGGATCAGGGTATGGGCAGGACCAGCCAGTTCGATAAATAAAGAAATTAATTCGGTTGAACCGTTTCCAATTACAATATGTTCCGGTGAAGCACCTGTATAATCGGAAATACTTTTCCTTAAAGCGGTATAGCCACGATCAGGGTAAGTCTGAATTACGTCAATATGCTCGGACAGGGTCCGTTTTAACAATGGGGAAATCCCCAGAGGATTGATATTGGCAGCAAAGCTGGTTATATTTTCTTTGGAAATTCCATAGATTTTTTCAATTTTTTCAAGGTCGCTTCCGTGGAAGTTTTCAGTTTGATTTGACATAGGGATCACGATCCTTTCTGTAAAAATATTTTGCAGGGTTTTATTATGAAATACATTATTTTGGAAATCATTTAGTATGAGTATAGTATAAACCTGTTATATGGCTGGATGATAGATCCAGTTTTGTTCACATTTATGAGCCAGATATATTTCTTTCAGTGATGTATTAGGATCATAAAAATAATGTTGTATAATTACATTTAA
>JAQUUX010000102.1 GCA_028693705.1 Lachnospiraceae bacterium
AATAAAAAACATGTTGACAATAAAAAGAGTGGGTGCTACTATATATGAGTATGTGAAACAAACAAGCAGAGTATCCACTCTCACCCTGAGGCAATTGAGCGGCAGGTGTAAATATTTTCTATGTGATTGTAAAATCGTAATGGGATTATTTTCGTGGATAGCTATGCTGTCCACTTTTTTTATGGTCAAACGGCAGATAGCCGGGGCCATCAGTTTTCTTATGGAGGTGCTATTATTAGCGAAACATTTATTAACGAACAGATTAGAGACAAGGAAATTCGTGTCATTGGTGCAGATGGTGAACAGCTGGGAATTATGACCCCACGGGACGCTATGAAACTCGCAGAGGAAGCCGGGATTGACCTGGTAAAGATTGCTCCTACAGCGAAGCCCCCTGTTTGCAAGTTAGTAGATTATGGTAAATACCGTTATGAACTTGCTCGCAAGGACAAGGAAGCCAAAAAGAAACAGCATACCGTTGAAGTGAAGGAAGTTCGTCTTTCACCAAACATTGATACAAATGATTTGAATACGAAATCCGCTGCCGCCAGAAAGTTCATTACCAAGGGCGACAGAGTGAAGGTAACACTTCGTTTCCGTGGACGTGAGATGGCTCATGTATCAAACAGCAGACATATCCTGGATGATTTTGCCCAGGCATTGACTGATATCGCAGTAGTTGAGAAGACCCCCAAAATGGAAGGTCGTAGTATGACAATGTTTTTAGCAAAACGTCAGTAGACACTATTAGATCATTTTGTGAGAATAGATGCTAAAAAAAGTAAAAAATCAGGAGGAAAATAATATGCCAAAAATGAAGACAAGCAGAGCAGCTGCAAAGCGTTTCAAATTAACAGGAACAGGTAAATTAAAAAGAAGTAAAGCTTTCAAGAGCCATATCTTAACTAAGAAATCTACCAAACGTAAGAGAAATCTTAGACAGCCTGCTATTACAGATGCAACTAATGTAAAAAACATGAAGAAGATTTTACCATACTTATAATTCGTAGAGGAGGAATAGAGACATGGCAAGAATTAAAGGCGCTTTAAACGCAAGAAAGAAACACAATAGAGTATTAAAGCTTGCTAAAGGTTACAGAGGAGCAAGATCTAAGCAGTATAGAGTAGCAAAACAGTCCGTTATGAGAGCTTTAACAAGCGCTTATGCTGGTAGAAAGCAGAAGAAGAGACAGTTTAGACAGTTATGGATTGCTCGTATCAATGCAGCAGCAAGAATTAACGGTTTATCTTATAGCAAATTCATGTTCGGTTTGAAAAACGCAGGAATCGACATGAACAGAAAAATGTTAGCTGAAATGGCTGTTAATGATGCAGCTGGTTTCACAACATTAGCTGAGCTTGCAAAGAGCAACCTGAAATAAGTATCTGATTGATGGCGTGAGCTGTGATCAGAATTCATATTTAAATAAAAAGCTTCGGAAAATGGGGAGGATCTCATAGACCGGAGCTTTTTTCGTTACGTGTATGAGGTATTTTCAACTCTGTGAGGATAGAATAATGGAAGAATCTGTAAAATTACCAAATGAATTTTTGCTTCAGATGAAAGAACAACTTGGAACAGAATATGAAGCTTTTGTAGCCAGTTATCAAGAATCCAAGACCTATGGACTTAGAAGAAATTCATTAAAAATTGAAAAAGAGAATTTCGAACAGGATATGGAGGCGTTTGGTATCAGGTCAATTCCATGGGCAGAAAACGGTTATTATTATGATCCGGAAACGCATCCGGGCAAACATCCATTTCATGAGGCCGGAATGTATTATATTCAGGATCCCAGTGCAATGTCAGTGGCAGAATTGCTGGCAGTCAGGCCGGGAGATATTGTATGTGACCTATGTGCTGCACCGGGAGGTAAGACGACGCAAATTGCCGGAGACTTGCAGGGAAAAGGTATGCTTATTTCCAATGAGATACATCCTGCAAGAGCGGCAATTTTATCACAAAATGTAGAGCGCATGGGAATTAGAAACTGCGTGGTATTAAATGAAACACCGGAAAGATTGTCCGTATTTTTCCCGGTCTTTTTTGATAAAATAGTGGTAGATGCTCCCTGCTCCGGTGAAGGAATGTTTCGGAAAGATGAAAATGCCAGGCTGGAATGGTCTCCTGAACAGGTGCAGATATGTGCCGACAGACAGGACAAGATACTGGAACAGGCTGCCAGAATGCTAAAACCGGGCGGTATCCTAGTGTATTCTACCTGCACATTTAACATCACTGAAGATGAGGGTACTATCAGCCGTTTTTTGGATAAAAATCCGGATTTTGAACTGCAGACGGAAAAACGTTTATGGCCTCATCTGGTTGAAGGAGAAGGTCATTTTGCTGCCAGACTTGTGAGAAAAGGAACTTTGCTGCATCATGAATTAGAAGCAGAGAATGATGGACTGGCAGATGATAATACACTGCGAAAGGTTGACAGGAAACGTAGTAAAAAGACGGAACAGAGACAGGATGTTGCCGCAGAGTGTCGGAAATTTGTATCTGAGAATCTGGCAGATAATATTTGGCAGACGAAACTGTCAGGTGATATTATTTCATTTGGAGATCAGCTGTACTTGTTGCCGAAACAGATGTTATCCTTACAAGGGCTTAAGGTGGTGCGTCCCGGCCTTCATTTGGGAACCAACAAGAAAAATCGTTTTGAGCCATCTCATGCATTGGCGCTGGCTTTATGTCCACAGGATGTAAAAAGGGCAGCTGCTATTTCTGAAAAACAGGGAATATCCTATATACATGGAGATTTGATAGAACTGGGAAACGGTGAAAATACTATATCTGATGGCTGGTGCCTGGTTTGTATACAGGGAACTGCTGCAAAGTCTTATTCCCTCGCCTGGGGAAAAGCCTTAGGGGGCAGGATTAAAAATCATTATCCAAAGGGTCTTAGAAAATAGTTTGCCAATATATAATGTATAGAAGAGAGGAATTATCATGGAATGTTTGGATGCATTAAAACTGGGAAAAGTTTTTTACTTTTTTGGAGAGCTCAGTAAGATCCCACATGCTTCTTATCATGTAGAAGAGATCAGCGATTATTTGGTCTCTTTTGCAAAAGAGAGAGGACTGGCATACAGACAGGATGAATGTCTGAATGTAATTATAAAAAAAGATGCCACCCAGGGATATGAAAATGCGGAACCTGTCATGCTGCAGGGACATATGGATATGGTGGCTGTGAAAAAGCCGGAAGCAGCTATTGATATGGACAAGGATCCGCTGGAACTGTGTGTGGAGGGAGATTTACTCTATGCAAAGGATACCAGTCTGGGTGGTGATGACGGAATTGCAGTTGCTATGGGACTTGCACTTTTGGATGCAGATGATATTCCGCATCCGGCATTGGAAGTTGTATTTACAACCAATGAGGAAACAGGAATGGAAGGTGCCAATGGTATTTCTTTTGCAGATTGTAAAGCAAAACGTCTGATCAATATGGACTCCGAGGATGAAGGAATATTGTTGGCGGGATGTGCCGGTGGGGCGAGAGCAAATTGCCATTTGCCTGTTACAAGAGTGACCAAAACGGGAAAATGCTATGAACTTCATGTGGATGGTTTGCAGGGAGGTCATTCCGGTACGGAAATCCATAAAGGTCTGGCAAATGCTAATTGTCTGATGGGCAGAATAATATGGAAACTTTGGGATACTATGAAGATATCGGTTATTTCCCTGGAAGGGGGTCTGGCAGACAATGCCATTCCAAGAACCTGTACCAGCGAAATTTTTTTAGATGAGGAAGAGGCTGCTGCAAAAGAAACTGTTTTACGTGAACTTTTACAACGACTGGAAGCAGCGTATAAAACAGAATGGAGAGGAAAGGAATCTTCTCTTGAGATCACATTAACACCAAAAGAAAAAGGTGATTTTTCCGTGTTAAATGCAGAGAGCATGGAACGACTGGCTGCTTTGTATAACAGTATGCCAAACGGTGTAGTGGCTATGAGTCATGATGTTGACGGTTTGGTAGAAACTTCATTAAATCTAGGTGTTACTAAATTAGACGAAAAGGAATTTGTATTGCGCTACTCTGTTCGCAGTTCAAAGGATTGTGCCAAAGAAGCATTGCTGGAGAAAATAAAGTCACTTCTTCATCTGGCAGGCGGAACAGTAACGATTACCGGAGAATATCCGGGATGGGCATATAGACAGGAGTCGCCTTTAAGAGATCTGATGGTACGTGTATTTAAGGAACAATATGGAAAAGAACCTGTTATTGAAGCAATTCACGCGGGACTGGAATGTGGCTTGTTTTCCACTAAAATACAGGATCTGGATTGTGTTTCAATAGGACCGGATATTTTCCATATTCATACTACAGAGGAAGCTTTAAGTATTTCCTCGACCAAAAGAGTCTGGGAATTTCTACTGGAAGTTTTGCGTCAAAGTAATGAAAAATAGGCGTTTTATTAAAATAAAACGGACAAAATGCGTATGGGATTTGACAAAAATTGTGCTATAATAACATGAGTATGAGGGAAGAATGAAAATGGAATTAGAGTCAAAGTACGCAAAGACAAAAGTCTACAATGAAATTGAGTTATGTGAATTACAGGACATTTCCTGTAAAGATCCTATGGAAAAACAACTTTTAAAAAATCGAATTTCCTATTTTATCAGATGGACGAAACCACGTTTGCTGGGACCAAAAGAGGAAAAATGTATTTTCTGTGTCAATGACTGGCAGAAGGAGCAAGCTGAACAGGTAATTCGCGAAATGGATGATTTTGATGAAAAAAGAATAAAGTTTGTACGAAGAAGGATTGATAAGGTATACTATTAAGAAACAGAACGTTTCTGATGGTATTAGTAATCTGAAAGATTAAAAAGACGTCTGTGAAATATTACAGATGTCTTTTTTCGTAATGGGATGGATAATATGAATTTTATAAAGAATATGAATTTAAGAAAAAAATGCAACAAATTGGCTGTAATAATGGCTATGGTATTAATGTCAGGTTCCATTATGACCACCGCATTAGTGACGACCAAGATGACAACTGAGGCGGCAGGGACAACGTCGAATATTCCTTTTGAAAACAGAGAGTATAAGACGTTTGATGACTCTCATTTATTAAAAACGCTGGATGAGATGGAACAGCTGTTAACAGAGGAAAACGTATGGGATGATTTTTATGCAGGTTATCAGATTGTAGTAGAAGAAATCAATCTGATGAATACGGAATATGCGTTGCTGGAAATCAAGTATTACCAGGATGTTAATGATGAGAACCTGGCCGCAGAGGAATCAAAAGCGTCGATGAATCTAACCAAAATATATGATGAGGTTTATCGTACGTTGAAATTAGTGTTGGATTCTGCATATGGAGATTTGCTTCGGGAATATATGACTGAGGGTGTGGTAGAAGATATTGAAGAATACCGTGAACTCACAGATGATGACCTGGCGTTGCAGGAACAGGAAAATGACCTGGTTCAGCAGTATAATAATACTATGTTAAAGGAATATAAAGTTACATTTAAGGGAGAAGAATGGACCAACAGTCGTCTCGATGGAGATGATGGTGCGGCTCTTTCCGATGAAGATTACATGACAGTATTTACGGAGCTTATGAAACTTCTGAATCAGGACGCGGGAGAAATTTACAGACAACTGGTAACTATACGAAGTGAGCAGGCAAATCGGGAAGGCTTTGATAATTACGCGGATTATATGTACGATGTTTATGATAGAGATTATACGACTACAGATATCCGTACAATATATGATGAAGTCCGTAGTGCAATTGTACCTTTACGAAACAGAGTGCAAATGGCGGTATATGCACAGGAACTTGATGATTTATACGCTTTTAATCCGGGTGATGAAGAAGACATCTGGGACAATATTCAGCCTGTAATGGGAAAGATTTCTCCCCGGCTGGAAGAAAACATGGAGTATATGCGAGCGAATCATCTGTATGACAATACAACCAGTGATAAAAAGATGGACATGGGCTTCACTACAGAACTCTACACATATGGGGATGCTTTTATTTTTAACAGTCCTTACGGTTATTATCAGGATGATATGGATATGATCCATGAATTTGGTCATTTTAATGCTGCGTTAATGGACACAACGGATGCGTTAAATGCTTTGTCTCCATTAGATGTGGCTGAGATACAGTCACAGGGACTGGAATTGCTTTCTCTGGAATATGCAGATGAACTTTTTGACAAAGGTGCGGAGAGTCTTTATCTGGTTGAACTTTCCAACATATTGTCGGTAATTATAGACGGCTGTTTATATGATGAATTTCAGTATGAGGTCTACAAAGAAAAGGACTTGTCTCTGGTAGAGATGAATCAATTATTTAGACGTCTGGCAGAAAGCTATGGGGTTGTATATCAAAATGATAGCGATGAGGCATATTCTTGGGTACAGGTTAGTCATACTTTCCAGTCTCCACAATATTATATCAGCTATGCGACTTCCGGTTTGTCGGCTTTTGATATTCTGGATCAATCATTTGCGGATAGAAAAGCAGCGGTTGCAAAGTATATGGAGATTGCGGAACTTGGCGGTACAACGACCTATAGAGCCGCTATTGCAGATAGTGGATTGCGGAATTTCTTCGTGCCGGGACAGGTAACAGAATTAGCGGAAGATTTGGAAAAACGGTTAACTGACCAGGGACGTTTGCTTACGGAAAATGGAGAAGGAAGTATTCTGGAAGGGTACTTCAGAGGTTGGAGAATTCTACAGAATGACAGACAGAATGTGATGTTTAAGATGCTTGCCATAGGAATTGGACTTTATCTGGTCGCAGGATTGATGAGTTTGGCTTTGGAACTGCTTACAAGAATAAAGAACAAAAAAAGTAATAAAAATGAAAATGAAGCATGAAAATGAGATGAATTTCAGTGAAAAAAACGAAAACATACTAGTCAAGTATACAAAACTCTGCTATAATAACTTATGTATTTAAAAAGAAAAATGTAAGCGGTTACAATAATGGACGAAAAATCAAGGAGAGATCAAAATGGAAAATTTGAATTATGAAGTTCTGAAAAAATCCGGCTATACAGGATATATCAAAGAATCCGCACCGGAAAAGGTAATGCAGTTCGGTGAAGGAAACTTTTTACGAGCATTCGTTGACTACTGGTTCGACTGCGCCAATGAAAAGGCAGACTGGAACGGTAAGGTAGTACTGGTACAGCCAATCGCACAGGGCTTGACGAACCTGATCAATGAGCAGGAAGGTCTTTACACCTTATATCTTCGCGGAAGCGAAAAAGGCCAGAAGGTAGATGACAAACGTGTCATTTCTTCCGTCAGCAGATGTATCAATCCTTATGAGGATTTTGACGCTGTATTGAAGATGGCAGTAAGTGATGATCTTGAGATAATCGTATCCAATACAACAGAAGCAGGTATCGTACATGATACTGAAAGTAAATTTGACCAGTGTCCACCGATCAGCTTCCCGGCAAAACTGACCAGAATCCTGTTTGAGCGTTATAAAGCAGGAAAACCAGGTATCGTTATGTTATCCTGTGAGTTAATCGATGATAACGGAAAAGAACTGTTAAAGTGCGTTAACCAGTACATCGATGACTGGGGACTGGAAGAGGGCTTTAAGAAATGGATCAATGAAGAGAATACTTTCTGCTCCACACTGGTAGATCGTATCGTTCCCGGCCGTATCAAGGATGCAAAGGAAGTAGAAGAATTAGAGAACATAAACGGCTATCATGATGAACTGATCGATGTAGGCGAGTGCTTTGGTGTATGGATCATTGAAGGACCTGAAGGGTTGGAAGATAAGCTTCCATTCAAGAAGGCAGGCTTAAATGTAGAGGTAGTTCCAAATGTAACTCCTTATAAACATA
>JAQUUX010000027.1 GCA_028693705.1 Lachnospiraceae bacterium
TGTGGTTGGAGCCTTTCTTTAACCATCGAGTGGTAGGAGTAATGAACCAATCCACAGTATCTCCAAAAAGTATAGCATACAGTCCTTGGAGAGGGACTATAAACACTACTACTATATAATACGAGGATGGTGTAACGAGTATGGAAGAGACAGATATTATTCGGGTCAAAGATCTGAGCAAAAGCTATCACCAAAAGCCGGTACTGGAACATTTTAATGTTTCGGTAAAAAAGGGAACTGTATTCGGGCTCTTAGGAGCAAACGGGGCAGGAAAGAGTACCTGCATCTCCTGTATGCTGGGGGTGACAAAGTCTGATAGCGGACAGACCAGTATATTGGGGATGAACCCGGTCAGGAATCGAAAGAAGCTGTTTGAGCAGGTGGGTGTACAATTCCAGGATGCAAATTATCAGACAGAGATCAGAGTGGAGGAATTGTGTACAGAAACAGCTTCTCTATACAAATGTCCGGCCGATTGGAAACAGCTGTTGGATATCTTTGGAATCGGAGAAAAGAAAAAGGCATTGGTAAAATCTTTGCCCTGGCGATGCCGGAGGTCATACTGATCATCCTGGGACTGATCTATGGAAGCAGACCGGCGTTTTCCGGTGCTGATTATACTTTTATGGAACAAGCAATAGCAGCTCTACCACTACACCGGAAACAACACCATCGGTACCGGCAACTGTACCATCAGTACCGGCAACTACACCGGCCGATACCGGAAATAATAACAGCAATAGTATCAGACCATATCTGCCAAGTGCAGGAGCAGGAACGATCTTGGATCCGACACCGGTAGAGCCGACAGAAGTCCCATTTATTGAAGGTGAAAACGGAGTCCGGGGATGGGATGTCATAAAGGATGAAGTAACAAACAAATTTACCGAAGCACTGGAAAATGCAGGAGTGGATGTATCGGAAATTACAGATGAGAACGGTAGAATCGATTTAGAAAAGCTTGCTGAGAATCCTGATGTACTGGATGCATTGTCAGGTTTGGATACACCACTTGAAGTGACTGTCAACATAAACGGAGCTACCGAACTTCCTTCGGAAATCATTTCCTTAATCGAAGGCAAGAACATCGACCTGACCCTGGAAATGGGAGAAGGAATCCTCTGGATCATCAATGGTAATTCCGTAACAGGAACGGATATGGGTAACATTGACTTAGGAGTAAACAAGAACAGTAGCACGATTCCGGTAGATGTTATCAATGAAGTAACCGGCGAGCGCTACAGCATGCAGATCGAGATTGCTCATGACGGTGACTTTGGCTTTACGGCAACCTTGTCTGTCAACATGGAAGAGAAGAATGCCGGTTATTACGCAAACTTATTCTATTACGATGAAGAGGTAGATGCATTAGAATTTGTCAGCTACGCACAGATTGATCCGGAAGGCAATGCAGCTTTGGAATTTACCCATGCATCGGCCTATACCATTGTAGTCAGTGCAGAACCAATGAACGCAGATGATCTGACTTCTGAAACCAAAGAAACAACAGGCGATACAGACGCAGAGAATCCTTCGACCGGTATACAGATGAATAACGGCGCAGATGGAAGTAATATGACTCTATGGATAGTAATCGCTGTGGCAGTCGTTCTTGTACTGGCAGGACTTGGTGTCTTTGTAGCAAACAAGAAGAAAAAGACAATGAATAGTAAACAGGATAGTAAACAGACTATAAATAGAAATAAATAGTAAAAAAGCAGACAGTCGCTCGGAGTTACAATTCATTCGAGCGGCTGTTTTATTTATGTAAAAGTTAAAAAAGCACTTTACATTTTAAAGCACTTTTTATAAAATATATCTACATATCTGGGAAGAAATATTTCAAGATCTTTCTTAATAAACACATGACGCTGTCTGTGTCAGTCGTGTAAAAACCCCTATATGAAAACAACTGAATATGGAACTGGAAATGTTATAAAAAGAAATGCTAACGATAATTCTCTTTGGAAAGGTGGAGAGG
This sequence comes from Lachnospiraceae bacterium, assembly GCA_028693705.1. Classification (GTDB taxonomy): domain Bacteria; phylum Bacillota; class Clostridia; order Lachnospirales; family Lachnospiraceae; genus JAQUUX01. Next base: position 1,982 of record JAQUUX010000027.1, read on the forward strand.
AAAATTGGATAGACAAGGGGAGGGATTGGAAAATATTAAAATAATAACAGATTCTTTGGGGAATAAAGTGGTTTTGCTTTCAGAAATTATATTTACTAATAAGCAGAGTATTGATTGGGATGAAGTTGAGAAATATTTGAATAAGTATGTAAATCAGTTTGTGAAAATAACAGAATCTAATGATATCGTTTATATAGGAAGGCATTTCCCAAATGAATACAGTGGTTCAAAATATACAAGAAAAACAAAAGGTGCAAGGACAAAAGCAAAGGCTAATGCAGTACAGGGGATTTTGGAAATGTTAGAGATTGCTTCTGAAAAATCATATCGTGAAAATCATAAGGAAAAACATACGGAAGATGCCGGAAAAGGCTGGTATTATTACAAGACAAGATTTGCATTACCTATTTATAAAAATGAAACTAAAACAAATTCTTATAATCTGTATACAGCATGTATGGTAATAAACTGCACTGCAAGAGGTAAAATGTTTCTTTACGATGTTGTAGATATAAAAAAAGAAGCGAGTAACCCACTCAAGACAACTTAAACAGTAGCCAAATGGTTCAAAACCGCTTCTTCGTATGCATATATTAGCATCGGAGAAACAAAATGTCAAATGAGAAATTATGATTCAAAATTTTCTAAATAAACACATGACGCTGTCTGTGTCAGTCGTGTAAAAACCCTATGTGAAAACAACTGAATATGGAACCTGGAAATGTTGCGTTTACAGCAAATACTCATGTATAATAAAGGAGGAATTACATGACGAAAACGTATATCAGCAGAGCAATTGAAGCAGCTGCTGAAAAAGCACAGTATGATGAACATGCGAAAAGACTGTTGGGAAACCGTGTCATATTGGCAAGGATCATAAAACAGTCTGTAGCAGAAGCAAGGAAGCTGTCAGTTGAAGAGATAATGTCCTGTATTGGAGAGAAAATCGATATTGCTTCAGTTCCGTTGGCACCCGGAGAAAGTATGATACCAGATCGTATACCGGGAGATAATGTGGAGGATAAAGTACCGGGAGAGGGTATTGTCACTTATGATATTCGCTTTTCCTTAAGGTTGCCTGATAAAGAGGAAGAATTCATAAAATTACTGGTAAATCTGGAAGCACAGAAATCGCTGCCATCAAAGTATAAAGTAGAAACCAGAGGTGTATTCTATGCGTGCCGGATGATCTCGGCACAGTTAGATACGGAATTTGTAAACAGTGATTATCAGAAAATTCGGAAGGTCTATTCTATCTGGATCTGCATGAATGTCCCGGAGTATATGGCCAATACCATGGCGCAGATACGCCTGCAAAAAGAAGACCTGTATGGCAGGATGCCGGATCATCAAGAAGCCTATGATAAACTGGCAGTTATCATCATTAACTTAAATCAGAAAAACAAAAATAAAAGCGGAGATTTCTTTCGTTTCCTGAATGTACTGCTGTCACCGGATATGGCGGCAGTGGATAAGGAAGAAATCCTACATACAGAATATGGAATTGCAGTAGAGCAGGAAATCGGAGAGGAGCTGAGGCAGATGTGTAACTTAAGTGAAGCAATTGAAGAGAAAGGCATAGAAAAAGGTATAGAAAAGGGAATAGAAAAAGGGATTGTTGCAATGGTAGAGTTACTTGTCGAAATGAATCTTTCCAAAGAGCAAATCAAACAGAAGCTTATGGAAAAATTTGATTTGACAGAGAGTGCTGCGCAAAAATATATATAATAAGACAATTTTTTTAGCGTTATAAATATTCATAAACAATTATGAAGCATAGACAGCCGCTTGGATTTTTCTGCGAGGCTGTTTGTGCTTTTTTATTGTTTGAACGATATTCAAATCAACTATTGAAAAAATAAAAAAAGAGTAATATAATAAATTGAACGATATTCAAGATAGAAAATAAAGGAAGCAACAGATTATGAGTAAAGTACAATTTATGAAAAAAGCAGCAGTCCTTATGATAGGTGCAGTGATGTTATTTTCCATAAGCAGCTGTGGGAGAAGTACAGCAGATGATAGTGGGACAAATGCTTCCGGCATAGCAGAGGATACCAAATTCGAAACATATAATTTTTCCGAAACAGTATCGGAGGAAGTGGGGAAATCGAATTAAGTGATTTACTTTCACGAATTGAAACGGATGGAGAGGCTGCTACCCCAGGGAGTAAAATGACAATTACTCGTCTGACCTCAGATTTGTTGGATTGGGGAAGCTCGACTTCCATCTATAAATGATACTTGTGAAGAATTAAAGGGTAATAGCGCAGAAGAGTACTTATCATATGCGGGTTGTGATGATACAATGTATCCTTGGAGTGAGAATGCATTTCAGGCAGTTGAAGTTGTGATGTCAGCTGTAGGTGTGCAGTAGTTATAGACTCAGGTTGTAATCAAAATAAAAACAAAAGAATTGCTGTTACAGCAGAATGAGGAGTAATATGGCACGTAAACCGGTAGAATCAGGTGGAAAAAAAGATGAAATCATTGCAGCGGCACTGGAACTGTTTATGGAGAAAGGGTATGCAAATACTTCGATCCGTATGATCCAGAGCAAGGTGGGCAGTGAGGTCGGCTTATTTTATTATTATTTTAAGGACAAGGATGCTGTATTCGAACAGGCGTTAAATTTATTTTTTGAATCTTATAAGAAAGAATTTGCACAGATTGTAGAGCAGGGAAGGCGAAATCCCAGCAGATTACTGACTAATTTTTTTGTTTATATGGAAGAGGCTACAGATGCTTTTCGTGAACAATATGCGGCGAAGCTTCACTGGACAGTGAGACGGGCGATCAGAGAGCAGATGCTTGAAGTCATTGAGCCGTATTTGAGAGAAATTATGGATATTCTGGTTTCCTATGGTGCCAGACCGAAACTGGATTTGGATGTGGCAGCAATGTTTTTGACCCATGGGGTGGGAAGCATTATTTTACATGAAGAAAAATCTGTTTTTAAAGAAAAGAGTGCCGAAGTTACAAAGGGAATCAATCTGATCATGGGATTGGATCCGAATACAGCAGAGATGCTGTTTCCAAAATTTGCAACGAAAGAGGATATTCCGGGTTGTATGAAACTGGTAGAGAAGGTAGAGGCATTTTTTCCGGGAATGCAAAAAGATGTGTTTGAGAACCAGTTAAAGTCATATATAGAAAAAGGGGAAGCCGTAGTAACCAGATTGCGGGGGGAAGTCGAAGGACTGGTACTCTTTTCTAAAGAAACAAAAAGCATTGATTTCCTGGGAAGAAATCCGGAGTATCCTCATAAAGGGATTGGCATGAGATTATTGGAAACAGCGATTGCACAGTTTCCAATTGGGGAAGAAATTTCGGTTATTACTTTCAGAGAGGAAGATCCGAAAGGAATGGATGCCAGAAGGCTATATTCTAAATTTGGATTTGAAACAGTCGAATTGTTAACTATGTTTGAGTACCCTTGTGAGAAAATGCAACTGACAGTTGCGGAAATTCCAAGCAAAGTTGGTAGTGTGCAACCGCGGTAAAATGCTATATTTGCCGGGTAACAGACAACATTGTTTAGAGAAAAGGCAAAATACCATACTATGTGATATGAATTGGTAAAGAGTCTTGAAGTGAGGGTAAAGATGATTATAGGAGAAAAAATTGTTTTATTGAGAAAAAGAAACGGATGGTCACAGGAAGAGCTGGCAGACAAGATGAATGTTTCCAGACAATCTGTTTCTAAATGGGAAAGTGCATCCAGTATTCCTGATATGAATAAGATACTGGAACTTAGCCGCGTATTTGAAGTAAGTTGTGATTATTTGTTAAAAGATGAACTTGAAAGTGAATCAGACGAGGGGACGGATACTGTTCACAGTGGATTGCGTGAGATACCATTAACCGAGGCAGTTACATTTCTGGATGTGAAAAAAGAAACTGGTAAGGTTACAGCATTTGGAGTAACACTGTGTATTTTATCCCCGGTTGTACTCATTATTTTATTGGGGCTGGCAGAAATGAATCGTTTATCGGAAACTGCTGCAGCCGGGATTGGTGTCAGCATCCTGTTAATATTGGTAGCAACTGCTGTAGCAATGTTTATCAGTACGGAGAGACAGCTGAAACGTTATGAATATCTGAAAAAAGGGGAATTTGATCTGGCTTACGGAGTGGCCGGTATTGTGGGTGAACGACAGGAAAAAGCTGAAAAAAGTTTATATTCTCATACTATTATGGGTGTGGCTTTGTGTATCGTAAGTGCGGTGCCATTATTGTTAGCAGGGATTAGCGATATTTCAGATCTGGTTTATCTCCTGGCAACAGACTTTCTGTTAATTATAGTATCTGTAGCAGTCCATATCCTGGTGAAGACATCTATAGAAAAAGAATCCTATAACATATTACTAAAGCAGGAGGAATTCGACCCGGAGGAGATCCGTAAGAATAAAAGAAGTGCAAAATTCCAGGCGATTCTGTGGCCGCTGCTGGTGGCATTTTATCTGGGTTGGAGCTTCTTAACAGATAACTGGGAAATTACCTGGGTAGTATTTCCGGTTGGTGCATTGATTAGCGTTGCGATGAGCCAGCTGTTGCGTATGGAGTAGGTTTTAGATTTGGTATATTTGTGTTTGATTTTGGAGGGGAGATTTTGAGAACTGTAATTTTTCAAATAGCAGCAATTGCTATTATGATTTTATTTTATCTGATTTATTTTTTCAAAATGATGAAGCAGCATGAAAAAGGAATTCAGACGGTACAGATGAATAAGAGCAATGCTGATGGAATAAAGGATCAAAATACTTTATTCGCAGAGCGGCTGGTTTCCTGTATGAGTGTTGTAATCGTAATTGTACAGCTGCTCAGTATTGTCTGTAACTGGTCAGTCTTAACACTGAATGCGCAGGTAGATGGTGTTTTGTGCGGTATTCTTGGAGTTTTGCTCTTTGGCATGGCAGTTTATAATATGAAGGATAGCTGGAGAGCCGGCATACCGGAAGCAGAACAGACAACGCTGGTCACGGATGGAATATATAGATATAGCAGGAATCCGGCATTTCTTGGTTTTTATTTTATGTATACAGGTATCTTGCTAGTGTTCTTTAATCCGTTTCTTTTCTTTGTAACAGTGGCAACTATGAGTGCGTTTCATCTGCAGGTTATGGAAGAAGAGAGATTTTTGGAAAAGCGTTTTGGCGAAGCCTATGTGCAGTATCGCAAAGATGTATTCTGTTATCTGGGTAGAAAAAATGGCTGCGTATTTGTGAAAAAAAACGAAAGATAAAACAAAAAAATATGTCAGGCCGTCGATATGATTATGCAGAGAAAACGGGACGGTCTATGCAGTAAAACGAATCCGAGGAAGATTCCACTTGAATACTGTTGCCAGCATACGAATGGTGAAAATAGCAGCAATACCAAGCAGACTGGACAGAGTGGCAGAGATGCCTCCACGTAAGCAAAGCAGATAAATACAGGCTCCAATGATGGAAGCCACAGCATAGATGTGTTTGGCGAAGATCATGGGTTTTCTGGATACAATAATATCCCGGATCAAGCCACCGCCTACGCCGGTGGTGACGCCCAGGAAGATGAGCAGGAAGGTGTTATATCCATATCCGGTTTCAGCAGTGATCTGCATACCGGCGATGGTAAATACACCCAGTCCCGCGGCATCGAAAATGTTGTTCAGGCTGTCGATAAAGGCTGAATGTTTTTTATAATAATCTCTTGTAATATAAGCGATAATAAATACCAGTAATGAGGTAATCATGGACATGGCCAGACTGGTGTAGCTGTCAAACATATGGGGTGGCAGCAGGCCAAGCAGCAGATCTCTTGTAACGCCTCCGCCCATGGAGGTTATGATACCTAAAAAGATAACTCCAAATAAATCCAATTCTTCATCAATTGCTACCATAGCACCTGAAATGGAAAAAGCAATGATTCCTATCGTATTTAAAATCCCTAAAAATAATGCAAATGACCACATGAAAGTATCCCCCTGCAAATAATTCCAAATCAATCTGATTTTTACAAATATAGCATGTTTTTGACTTCTTATAAAGCAAAACGTGATAGAATAGACCCAAAACGAATGATAATGATTTGAAAGGTTGAATTTGCAATGCGTGATATGACGGTTGGCTCACCACACAGCCATTTATGGAGATATGCCCTTCCTTTGTTATTGGGAAACTGGCTTCAATTAGCTTATAATGCAGTGGATTCTATTATAGCGGGAAGATTTGTTGGAAAGGAAGCTCTGGCAGCAGAAGGTATTGCCGGCCCGGTGATGAATTTGGTGATACTGGCGATTACCGGCCTTTGTATTGGCGCCGGGGTGTTGATGAGTGAGGCATTTGGCGCAAAAGATTTTAACAGGTTGAGGCAGACATTAGCAACCACATTGCTGTTTGGGGCGATCGTGTGCAGTATAGTGGCGGTTGTCTGTATGATATTGACATCCTGGATTCTTCATTTTATGGCAGTTCCAGAGGAGATCTTTGATATTACGGTGGTGTATCTGCGAATCACGTTTCTGGGTGCTCCATTTACTTTCTTTTATAATGCTTTGGCAGCAGGTTTAAAGAGTGTGGGAGATTCGAAGACGCCCTTAAAGTTTCTGGCTTTTTCTGCCGTATTAAATGCAGTGCTCGATCTGATCTTCCTGGGTCTGCTGGATTTTGGAATTGTATGCAGTGCAGTTACTACAGTGGTTGCAGAAGTAACATCTGCGGCTTTGGCATGCAGTTACATGATTAGAAAAGTACCGGAACTTTGTCCGGAACGAAAACAGTGGAACATCAATCATGTATTACTGGGTAAGGTTTTACAGTATGGAGGACCTACTGCGCTGCAACAGGCAGTACAGCCAATTGGAAAGGTATTGATTCAAGGGCAGGTCAATGCATTGGGTGTTAACGTAATCGCCGCCTATAATGCAGTGACAAGAGTGGATGATTTTGCCTGTATCCCTGAACAGGGTATTTCTTCTTCCATATCTACTTATATTGCGCAAAACAGAGGTGCTGAGAAAAAGGAAAGAATCAGATCGGGTTTCCGCGCAGGTATACGCCTGGAAATATGCTATTGGATATTGATTGGTACAGTGGCAGTATTATTCCGTACGCCAATTGTCAGCATGTTTGTGACAGGAGAAGGAGCTAAAGAGGTTATTGCACTGGGAAGCAGGTATCTTGGGTATATGGCAATCTTTTATCTGTGGCCGGCCATGACCAATGGCGTGCAGGGATTTTTCCGTGGCATGGGAAAAATGTATACGACGATCCTGGGAACTACACTTCAGACAACATTACGAACAATTTGTACATTTATTTTAGCACCCAGGTTTGGAATAGTGGGAATTGCATTTTCCTGCGTAATCGGGTGGAGCGCTATGCTGCTGTTTGAGGTGCCTTATTATGTGATTACTTGCAGGAAGCAGGAGCTTAAACTGTAGGTTAAAGGAATAAGGATTGATGTAAAGGGACGGTTCAGCCGTGTATCATATGCTCACAAGCCCGTTTTCACTACGGTAAACACGTAGCTGTACATAAGTTCGCACAAGACGCGAACTAAGTACAGACGTGTTTACAGTGCTTGTTCGCATACGATACACGGCTGAACCTCGTTTTACGGCAATGTTTAGTTCCTTTATGCTACAGTAACCTAACCTACAGTTTACAAGACTTTCAGCAGAAGAATATGTAGCAGATCTGGAAAAAGTAGTAAAATATGGTATTATGAGCACATTGGTATTGGTTATGAATGAAAGGGTAGTATCGCTGGGGGAATCGAAATATGGATAATGTCTATACACCGCATAAACTTAAATTAACATGTGCAGGAAAGCCTAAGGTTGCATTTATATGTGTGCATAATTCCTGTAGAAGTCAGATTGCAGAAGCACTGGGTAAGAAACTTGCTTCGGACGTATTTGAAAGCTACTCAGCCGGAACAGAATTAAAAGATCATATCACCCCAGATGCTGTCAGGATGATGAAAAAACTTTACGGAATAGATATGGAAGAGACGCAGCACAGTAAGCTACTGCAAGATATCCCGAAACCGGATGTAGTTATTCTCATGGGCTGTAATGTGAGTTGTCCCATTGTTTCCAGTCAGTATATGGAGAACTGGGGGCTGGATGATCCAACAGGACAAGAAGATGATGTATTCGAAAAAACAATACGGGTAATTGAGGAACATATAAGGGAACTTAAGATAAAACTATTATAGATAAAATAGAGTAGAAAATTGTTTGAAATAAATTAGCACTCAACTCTTGACAGTGCTAACAACGAGTGATATGTTATATGTAAAGTAGAACAAAAGAAAACTACTGAAATTGGATATCATATAGATTGTTAGCAAAAAAGCAGTTGATTTTAGTCAGTCATTGCAGTCAGGAGGAGAAATTATGGACATTTCAAAATTTACCCAGAAATCCATGGAAGCTGTGAACCAGTGTGAAAAGCTGGCTTACGAATATGGAAATCAGGAAATCGAACAAGAACATTTATTGTACAGTCTGTTAAGTATTGAAGACAGTCTGATCCTTAAGATGATCGAGAAAATGGAGATCAATAAGGAGCATTTTGTAGAACGGGCAAAAAATGCTTTGCAGAAACGTGTAAAGGTGCAGGGCGGTCAGGTCTATATTGGTAAGGATCTGAATAAGGTGCTGATTACGGCAGATGATGAGGCGAAGCAGATGGGAGACGAATATGTTTCCGTGGAGCATATTTTCCTCAGCATGATTAAGTACCCTAATAAGGAAATCAAAGAGATTTTCAGAGAGTATGGTATTACCAGAGATTGTTTCCTGATGGCTCTTCAGTCAGTTCGTGGCAATCAAAGAGTTACTTCGGATAATCCGGAGGCAACCTATGATACCCTTGCTAAATATGGTGAAGATCTGGTGGAAAAGGCTAAAAACCAGAAACTGGATCCTGTTATTGGCAGAGATAATGAGATCAGAAACGTGATTCGAATTTTGTCCAGAAAGACTAAGAATAATCCGGTACTGATCGGGGAACCCGGTGTTGGTAAAACGGCTGTTGTAGAAGGTCTGGCGCAGCGTATCGTAAGAGGCGATGTACCGGAAGGCTTAAGAGATAAGAAGATTTTTGCTCTGGATATGGGTGCATTGGTGGCAGGTGCAAAATATCGTGGAGAATTTGAGGAACGTTTAAAAGCAGTTCTGGATGATGTGAAAAACAGTGAAGGTCAGATTATTCTTTTCATTGATGAACTTCATACAATCGTAGGTGCAGGTAAAACAGATGGTGCGCTGGATGCCGGCAATATGTTAAAGCCGATGTTGGCAAGGGGAGAACTTCACTGCATTGGTGCTACTACCTTAAATGAATACAGGCAGTACATTGAAAAGGATTCGGCATTGGAACGTCGTTTCCAGCCGGTATTGGTGGATGAACCTACAGTGGAAGATACCATTTCCATATTAAGAGGTTTAAAAGACCGTTATGAAGTGTACCATGGTGTGAAGATCATGGATAACGCTTTGGTCAGTGCGGCAGTTTTATCAAATCGTTACATTTCAGACAGATTCCTGCCGGATAAGGCGATTGATCTGGTGGATGAGGCCTGTGCTCTGATTAAAACAGAATTGGATTCCATGCCAACAGAACTGGATGAATTGCAGCGTAAGGTTATGCAGATGGAAATCGAAGAAACTGCATTGAAGAAGGAAACTGACCATCTGAGTCAAGAAAGATTGACTACGTTACAGAAGGAACTGGCAGAGTTAAAAGCTGATTTCCAGAATAGAAAGGCACAGTGGGATAATGAAAAGCATTCTGTTGATAAGCTTTCCAAGTTACGTGAGGAAATCGATGCCGTAAACAGTGAGATTCAGATCGCACAGCAGGAAGCTAATTATGAAAAAGCAGCAGAATTAAGCTATAGTAAGCTGCCTGCTTTAAAACAGCAACTGGAAATTGAAGAAGAGAAGATGAAGGATGCAGATCTGTCACTGGTACATGAAAATGTTTCAGAGGAAGAAATTGCCCGGATTATCTCCAGGTGGACGGGTATTCCGGTAGCCAAACTGACTGAGGGTGAAAGAAATAAAACATTGCATCTGGATACAGAATTGCACAAACGTGTCATTGGACAGGATGAGGGTGTTACAAAAGTAACGGAAGCCATCATTCGTTCCAAAGCAGGTATCAAGGATCCAACCAAACCAATTGGTTCCTTCCTGTTCTTAGGACCAACCGGAGTTGGCAAGACAGAACTGGCAAAATCTCTGGCAGCAGAATTATTCGATGATGAGAACAACATGGTTCGTATCGATATGAGTGAGTATATGGAGAAGTATTCGGTATCCAGACTAATCGGAGCGCCTCCAGGATATGTCGGTTATGAAGAAGGCGGGCAATTGACCGAAGCAGTCAGAAGAAAACCTTACTCCGTTGTTTTATTTGATGAAATCGAAAAGGCTCATCCGGATGTATTCAATGTGCTGTTGCAGGTATTAGATGATGGACGTATCACAGACTCTCAGGGCAGAACAGTAGACTTTAAGAATGCTATTCTGATTATGACCTCTAATATTGGAGCCGGTTATCTGCTGGAAGGCATTGACCAGAACGGTCAGATTAGTATGGAAGCTGAAAAAAATGTCATGGAAGATCTGCGAGCTCATTTCAGACCGGAATTTTTAAATCGTCTTGATGAAACCATTATGTTTAAACCTTTGACGAAAGACAATATTGGCGGTATTATTCAATTAATCATCAAAGATCTGAACAGGAGATTGCAGGATAAGGAATTGACTATTGCATTATCTGATGAGGCCAAGTCCTTTATCATAGATCAGGCATATGATCCTGTATATGGTGCCAGACCTTTGAAACGATATATTCAGAAATATGTGGAGACCTTGTCAGCTAAAATGATTCTGGCAGATCAGTTATCAGAGGGAGATACTATCTGGATTGATGTGTCCGAAGGACAATTGACAGCTTCACGTAAAGGAGAATGATATGTTACCTAATGATCCGGTAATGCGGCTTAGCTTTGTAAATATGAAACTGAGAGATTTTTATAGCTCTCTTGAGGCGTTATGTGAGGATCTGGACTGTGAGCAGTCGGAGCTGTGCAGTTCTCTGGAAGCAATAGATTATCACTATGACAGGGAGAAAAACCAGTTTGTCTAAACAGTATACAATGAAAAAAAATGGAACATTGCTGGAAAATCTACGAAGTCAGGGGGATTATATCCAGGCAGATTGCAATGGCAGAGGCAGTTGTGGCAAATGCAGGGTGCGTTTTGTGAAAAACGCACCCTTACCTGCATTATTGGAAAGAAAGCTTTTTTCTCCGGAAGAACTGAGAGCGGGATGGCGTTTGTCCTGCCTGATAAAAGTAGCGGCAAAAGAGAAGCTGGAGTTGGAATTGCCGGCGATCAAGGTGGAGCCGGATGCAGTGATGTCTCTTCAATATTTTCAAAAAAAGGATACTATATCCGAAAAAAAAGTACTTGCAATTGATCTTGGAACCACAACGATAGCTATGGAATTGTTTGAAGCCGATGGTGCTTTATTGGATACCTGGAGCCACGTGAATCCACAGCGAAGTTATGGCGCTGATGTATTAAGCCGCATCAGTGCAGCAATGGAGGGAAATGCAGTACAGCTGCAAACGCTGGTAACGGATTGTCTGCTAACAGGAATCCATGCCATACATGGAGAAGATGCGGAGATTATAGTGACGGGAAATACCACAATGCTACATCTGTTAGCCGGATTACCGGTAGAAGGACTGGGAAAGAGCCCTTTTGAACCATATTCGCTGGAATGCATGGATTATCATCTACTGGAAGACATCAAGGTAACTTGTCTGCCGGGAATTTCTGCTTTTGTAGGAGCTGATATTCTGGCAGGACTTTATGCGGTAGATTTTGGACGGAATCCAAAGAAATATGATCTTTTCCTGGATCTGGGAACCAATGGTGAAATGGCTCTGGGAAATAGAGAGCACTTTTATTGTACAGCAACGGCAGCAGGTCCGGCTTTTGAAGGCGGAGTAACAGCCGGTATATTTGGAGCAGACATTCTGGCATTGCTGGCTGAATTGCATCAGAATGGGAAAATAGATGCAACAGGATTACTGGCAGATCCGTGGTTTGATACCGGTGTGCAGCTGGAGGTCAGAGAACAGCGATTTACATTGAAGCAAGAGCATATCAGACAGTTACAAATGGCCAAGGCGGCTATCGCAGCGGGGATTCATGTGCTGTTACAGAAAATGAAAATAATAGATTTAGAGAGCATAGAGCATGTGTATCTGGCCGGTGGTTTTGGCTATTATCTGAACACTGCGGCAGCAGTGCAAATCGGATTGTTACCGGCAGAACTTTTGGAAAAGTGTCGGGCAGCAGGGAATACTGCACTGACCGGAGCAGCCCGATATGGCTTTGAATATGCCATGGACTCTGAAGAAAAAACAAACATGGATGCTGTTGGAAACATGGATACGAAAATCGACATGGAGAAACTTCGTCAGGCAGCAGAGCCTATTAATCTGGCAGAAGAGGAGAGCTTTCAGAAACGGTACCTTGAACTGCTAAATTTGGAACCTTATACGGAAAATTGCATATAATATGCTGTAATCTATTGGAAAGCAGGATGATGCATGGGAAAAAGAGCAGAAAAGGGTATTATATTTCTGGAGCTTTTACTACTCATTGTCCTGCTTTTCTGGCAGGATTCGGTGCAGGTGTTTTGCAAGAATCTGATATGGCCGGAGAAAAAGAAAATTGCGCTTACCTTTGATGATGGTCCAACACCGGGGATCACGGATCGTCTACTGGATGGATTGAAAGAAAGGAATATAAAGGCAAGTTTTTTTGTATTGGGTAAAGGTGCAGAAGAATATCCGGAACTGATAAAAAGAGAGTATGAAGAAGGACATCTGATTGGAAATCATACCTATCATCACGTACAGCTGACAGCAGCTAATCATGAATGCTTTCAAGAGGAGATCCTTATGACCAATGAAGTATTAGAAAAGATCACCGGGGAGGAAACCATGTTTATCCGTCCGCCTTTTGGTTCCTGGCACAAAAAGTATGAAAAAGAACTGGCAATGATCCCGGTTTTCTGGACGATTGATCCCCTGGATTGGAATTGCTCTGATATAGATTGTATTGTGAAGAATGTAGTGACGAAAACAGAGGAAAATGATATTATTTTAATGCATGACGGATATGAAACATCAGTCACAGCGGCGTTAAGAATCATTGATGAATTGCAAAAGCAGGACTATGAATTTGTGACAGTGGATGAATTGCTGCTGGAATAGGAGAACGATCATAATGGATTTGTTTGAATATATGAGAAATACCAACAAGGAGAAGGAATCGCCTCTGGCAGCAAGGCTTCGTCCAGTCACATTGGAAGAAGTGGTGGGACAGCAGCATATTATCGGTAAGGACAAGTTGCTGTATCGTGCAATTAAAGCGGACAAGCTTAGTTCCATTATATTTTATGGACCACCCGGTACCGGGAAAACCACGCTCGCAAAGGTAATTGCAAATACTACCAGTGCAGAATTTACTCAGATTAATGCCACTGTGGCAGGCAAAAAAGATATGGAAGAAGTGGTGGAGAAGGCAAAGCAGACAATGGGCATGTATGGTAAAAAAACCATTCTGTTCATTGACGAAATTCATCGCTTTAATAAAAGCCAGCAGGATTATCTGCTTCCTTTTGTAGAGGATGGTACAGTAATTTTGATAGGCGCGACTACGGAGAATCCCTATTTTGAAGTAAATGGAGCTTTGATTTCACGTTCCATTATTTTTGAATTACAGCCTTTATCCAGAGATGATATTAAGACATTGATTCACCGGGCAGTATCTGATACCGATAAGGGAATGGGAGCTTATGAAGCAATAATTGACGAAGATGCAGTCGAATTTCTGGCAGATTTATCCGGTGGTGATGCAAGGCATGCACTAAATGCTATTGAACTGGGCATCATGACCACAGAGCGAAGTGAAGATGGAAAAATACATATCACATTGCAGGTAGCAGAGGAATGTATTCAGAAAAGAGTCATGCGATATGACAAGACCGGAGATAATCATTATGATACTATTTCTGCGTTCATCAAAAGTATGAGAGGATCAGATCCGGATGCTGCAATTTATTATTTATCCAGAATGCTGTATGCGGGAGAATCTGTTACTTTTATCGCAAGACGTATTATGATCTGTGCCGCGGAGGATGTGGGAATGGCAGATCCTAATGCATTGACTGTCGCAGTCAGTGCTTCGCAGGCAGTGGAACGAATTGGTATGCCGGAAGCAAAACTCATTCTGGCAGAGGCTGTTACTTATGTGGCAACGGCACCGAAGAGTAATGCCTCTTATATGGCAGTAAATGCCGCAGATCAGAAAGTTACAGAGACCGGTAATTTGCCTATTCCTACTCATTTACAGGATGCACACTACAAGGGTGCGGCAAAGCTTGGACATGGAACCGGATATCTGTATGCCCATAGTTATCCTAATCATTATGTAAACCAACAGTATTTGCCGGATCAGCTGGTCAATGAGAAATTCTACGAACCGACGGATAATGGATATGAAGTCCAGGTACAAAAGCATATGGAACATATAAAAAAGGAAGCTGAGTAAGCTTCCTTTTGGTTTTTTGTATGAGTGATATAATCTAACCGCAATACAGCAAAAGAATCCGGTTAAAATAATTGACTGATTAAGTACTGGTAAATATCCTGGTTCTTTTTTTGCCAGTTATCACAGATTGTAGCAGCAGTCTCTTCAATTGGAACGGAAAGCGTAAGATCTACCAAAGTAACATCTTTATCTTTGGCAATTAGCTTTGCTTCGTATTCTCCGCTTGTGGATTTGTAATAATCTGCCAGAATAGAAACTTCATTTCGAAGTTTTAATTTGTTTTCTGTTAGAAACGTCTTGATGTCCTGTTTAATGGCATCAGATATCCTGTTTTCAAAATAATGAAGAGCATCCTGTCCATCCTTGGTAAGGGAGATATGGGTACGATTTCGCATAGTCTGTGCATGAATCATGCCGGCATCGATTAATTCGGAAATAGCCTGCTGTAGAGTGATAAAGTTGGTATAGCCACGATCCAGGATAAAGTCACAGATCTGGGTTTTGGTTAGTGGAAAGTCTACCCGGTCCAGCATATAGAGAACGATAAGTTTATAAAGTGTTAACGATGATTCTGGCATATTATTTTTTTCCCCTGATAAGAATTGGTTTCTTTCATATATTTATGGAACTGATTTAATACATTTCTTTTTTGCAGACTCCAAAGTGGTGCGATCAGCAGATCTCTTGGTCCGTCTCCGGTCAGTCTGTGTATTACTATATCCGGTCGCAAAGAGCAGATACATTCTGCCAGAAGCGGAATATACTCTTCTATGGTAAACACGTCAAAAGTATGTTTGCTATATTCCACCGCAAGATCAGTTCCTTTTAAAACATGGAGCAACTGTAGTTTTACACCCCAGACAGGTAAAGAATTCAGATAAGAAACAGACTGTAATATCATTTCCCTGTTTTCATTGGGAAGTCCCAGGATAAGATGGACGATTACCGGGATGGATAAATCATGGAGTGCACTCAGTGCATCTTCAAAAACTGGCAAAGGATATCCTCTGCGGATATAACGGGCTGTTTTTTCGTGAATGGATTGCAATCCCAGTTCCACCCAGATGAATTTATCCGGGTATTGGTGTTGTAATTTTGATAATAAGGATAGCACCGGGGCATCCAGACAATCGGGTCTGGTGGCGATGGAAATACCTGCTACTTCAGGCGTATTCAGTGCCTGCGCATAGATCTGTTCCAGATAGGAAACAGGTCCATAGGTATTGGTATAAGCCTGAAAGTAGGCAATAAAATGTTCACCGGTTTTCTTTTCATGGAACAGTTGTATTCCCTGCTGCAGTTGTTTGGAGATATCGGTTGCAGCTGCTGTAGAAAGAGCAACTGCAAAATCACCGCTTCCACCGGCACTACAGAAAATACAGCCACGGGAGCCGATTCGCCCGTCCCGATTGGGACAGGTCAAACCGGCATCCAGTGCAATTTTATATAGTTTCTCGTGATAGGTGGTCTTACAATAGGCATCCAGAGAATAGTAGGGTTTCCCATACCAGTAACCCGGTAATGTTTTCATTTCAGATAGAGTGTTCAATTTATTTGATATGTGCTTTAACAGCATTTGCAACAACCTCAGCAACCTTTGGATCAAATGCTTCCGGCATAATGTTCTCATCATTTAACTGATCATCGGGAACAAGTCCTGCAATAGCATAAGCAGCAGCCAGCTTCATTTCTTCTGTGATCTGGGTTGCACGGCCCTCCAAAGCGCCTTTGAAGATACCGGGAAAAGCAACTACGTTATTTACCTGATTAGGAAAATCAGAACGTCCTGTACCAACGACTCTTGCACCGGCAGCTCTTGCAACATCAGGCATGATCTCCGGAACAGGATTTGCCATGGCAAAAAGAATGGAATCATGATTCATGGATTTTACCATGTCTGGGGTTACAATATTTGGAGCAGATACGCCGACGAAAATGTCAGCACCTTTTAAAGCATCGGCAAGAGAACCTGTTTCTTTATTTGGATTAGTAATCTTGGTCATCTCCTGCTGCATCCAGTTCAAGCCTTCCGTGGTTTCAGAAACGATACCGACCTTGTCACACATAATAACATTTTGGAAACCATAGGTGAGAAGCAGTTTGGTAATGGCAACACCTGCGCTTCCAGCACCATTTACTACAACTTTACAGTCTTCTTTTTTCTTTCCAACAACTTTTAAACCGTTGATAATACCTGCCAGTACGACAATGGCTGTTCCATGCTGGTCATCATGGAAAACAGGAATGTCCAGGATCTTTTTCAGTCTTTCTTCTATTTCAAAGCAACGAGGTGCACTGATATCTTCCAGGTTGATACCACCAAAGCCGGGAGCCAGGTAGGTAACCGCTTTGATGATTTCCTCAGTATCCTGTGTATCCAGACAAATTGGAACCGCATTGACATCACCAAATTCTTTAAATAAGGCAGCTTTTCCTTCCATAACAGGCATAGCAGCGTAAGGACCAATATTACCAAGTCCAAGAACGGCACTACCATCAGAAACAACAGCTACTGTATTTGCTTTCCAGGTATATTTGTAAGCGGCTTCCTTATCTTTGGCGATTACTTTACAAGGTTCTGCAACACCCGGGGTGTAAGCCAGGGCAAGAGCCTCTCTTGTCTTGATCGGTGTCTTGGAAGTTACATTTAACTTACCGTTCCATTCCTCGTGAAGTTTTAATGCCTGCTCTGCATTTGTCATTTTCATGTCCTCTTTTCTTTCAAGTTTATATTAATTGGCATAGCCTAAAATGATATATAAAAACAGAATGATCGCATTTATGATACAATGTTTCCAGGGTAGGTGCAAGAAAAATTCCTTTACCTTTTTGCAAATGCGTTATATAATATCACTACACATGGAAATTCACGTCAAAGATTAAATCCCAAAACAGCAGTAATTAAATTTAGTAATAAGTCATGAACCAATAAAAATAGTAGCAAAGTAGTAAAGGAGTTTTATATGATGCGAGAAAAATATGAATCCCTTGCATTGGCAGATTTGAAGGAAATTGCAAAGGCAAGAGGTATGAAGGGCACTTCTACCATGAAAAAAGCTGAACTTGTAGAGGCTATGCTTGCACAAGATGAGAAGGACAAGGCTGCAGGTTCAGAAGAAAAGACAGAGGAAAGCAAAAAAAGAGAAGATAAATCCGGTGCAGAGGACAAATCTAAAACCGAAGAGTCAACCAAAGATCTGGATAAAATTCAGAAGGAACTTGACAGTGGCGAGGTTGCCAATGGTATTTTAGAGGTTATGCCGGATGGTTATGGATTTATCCGTTGCGAGAATTATCTCCCCGGAGAAAACGATGTGTATGTAGCTCCCAGCCAGATCCGTCGGTTTAATCTGAAAACAGGAGATATTGTAGAAGGTAATACCAGGGTTAAAAGTGCAACAGAGAGATTTTCTGCTTTATTATATGTAAAGAAGATCAATGGCTTTCTGCCGGAAGTTGCGGCACGTCGTGCCAATTTTGAGGACATGACTCCTATTTTCCCAAATGAAAGACTTCCATTGGAAGCGCCGGGCGCCAGCGTTGCCATGCGTATCATGGATCTGATGAGTCCGGTTGGTAAGGGACAGCGTGGTATGATCGTATCCCCTCCTAAGGCAGGTAAAACTACATTATTAAAAGAAGTAGCCAAATCCGTAAAGCATAATGCACCGGATGTGCATTTGATTATTTTGTTAATTGATGAAAGACCGGAAGAAGTTACCGATATCAAGGAAGCAATTGAAGGACCTAACGTAGAAGTGATCTATTCCACTTTTGATGAATTGCCTGAACACCATAAGCGAGTTGCAGAAATGGTTATGGAAAGAGCAAAACGTCTGGTTGAGCATAAGAAGGATGTTATGATCCTGTTAGATTCCATTACCAGACTAACCAGAGCCTATAACCTTACTGTTCCACCGTCAGGCAGAACTTTATCCGGTGGTTTGGATCCTGCAGCTCTGCATATGCCAAAGCGTTTCTTTGGTGCAGCCAGAAATATGAGAGAAGGCGGCAGCTTGACCATCCTGGCAACTGCACTTGTGGAAACAGGCAGTAAGATGGATGATGTCGTTTACGAGGAATTTAAGGGTACCGGCAACATGGAAATGGTATTAGATCGTAAGTTATCCGAGAAGAGAGTATTCCCTGCTATTGATATTCCAAAGTCCAGTACTCGTAGAGAAGATCTGCTTTTAAACAAGGAAGAACTGGATACCATCAATAATATCCGTAAAGGCTTAAACGGCTTAAAGGGCGATGAGGCAATGGATAAAGTTCTGGATATGTTCAGTAAGACCAAGACCAATCGAGAATTTATCAATTTGATCAATAAGATTAAGGTGTTTTAAAAAATGCGGTGATTTGAAAAAATTACTTGCATGAACATAGTCTTTCTGATATACTCTATTTGCTGTCTATGAGAATGGACGCGTGGATGAGAACAAAAATAACAGAATTAACTTATTTATAGAGAGGTGAAAGCAATGAGAGAAGGAATCCATCCTGAATATTATCAGGCAACCGTAACTTGTAACTGTGGCAATACATTCGTAACCGGTTCTACCAAACCGGAAATCCATGTAGAAGTTTGCTCTAAGTGTCATTCATTCTACACAGGTCAGCAGAAGACTGCTAGAGCTGATGGACGTATCGATAAGTTCAACAAGAAGTACGGCGTACAGAATTAATAAGAGATTTCGCATAAGAGATTTCAGTCAAGGTTGGGGTTCCATGAATCTCAACCTTGTTTAATATCTGGAATAATGGAGTGAGTATGGCAAAAAAAAGATGTAATAGATATTCCGGAATAGGCGGACAGGCCGTTCTGGAAGGTATTATGATGAAAAATAAAGATCGTTATGCGGTGGCAGTTAGAAAACCAAATGGCGAAATAGAGGTAAAAACAGAACAGTATGAAGGTATCATGGGAGATAGCAAGTTAGTAAAGATCCCATTTATCCGTGGTGTTTTTAATTTTGTGGATTCCCTTGTTCTGGGAACGAAGACACTGAATTATTCTGCCAGCTTTTATGAAGATGAAGAAGCAGAGGAAACTAAGTTTGACAAGGCGATGGATAAGATTTTTAAAGGAAAAGCAGAAAGCTTTTTGATTGGTCTGACAACTGTGATTTCCATTGTATTGGCTGTTGCCATTTTTATGGTTCTGCCGTTTTTCCTGGTTTCATTATTGGGTAATTATGTAAGAAATGCATCCCTTTTGGCAATTATTGAAGGTGTGCTTCGTATATTGATCTTTATCGTTTATATTCTGCTGATATCCTGTACAAAGGACATTAAGCGTGTATTTATGTATCACGGAGCAGAGCATAAGTGTATCAACTGTATTGAAAAAGGAAGACCGTTAACTGTAAAAGATGTAATGAGAAGCTCCAGACAGCATAAACGCTGTGGAACCAGCTTTTTATTGTTTGTTATGCTGGTAAGTGTTGTACTTTTCTTCTTTATCAGAGTAGATAGCCCGCTCCAGAGATTGGGACTTAGAATTTTGTTAATTCCGGTAATCGCAGGTATCTCTTATGAGATTATCCGTCTGGCAGGACGTTCCAACAATATTTTGGTTCGTATCATTTCAGCACCGGGTATGTGGCTGCAGAAATTGACTACAAAAGAGCCTACACCGGATATGGTAGAAGTGGCTATCAAGTCAGTAGAAGCAGTATTTGACTGGAAAGCTTATTTGAAGGAAACTTTTGATTATGATGTGGATGATTCCTGGTTAAAGGATACAACGGATCCGGAAGATGATTTCGAGCTTAATTCACATGAGTAAAAGAATGGATCTGAAAATATATGTTATATAAGGATTTATATAAATGGGGCAGTCTGGAGCTGGAACAGGTACATATTCCTGAAGCCATGCTGGATGCCAGATTGCTGTTAGAATATGTATGCCATACCACATTAAGTGATCTGCATGTACAAGGGGATATGGTTGTTGGCGAGGCTGATGAAGCAACCTATCGTAAGATGATTGAAAAACGGAAATCCAGAATACCGGTACAGCATATAACAGGCGAGCAGGAATTCATGGGACTTAACTTTAAGGTAAACGATCAGGTACTGGTGCCCAGACAGGATACGGAGATTCTGGTGGAGGAGGTTATGAAAAACCTTCATGATGGAATGCATATCCTGGATATGTGTACGGGCAGCGGATGTATCTTACTAAGTCTGTTGCACTATTCCAATGACTGTCAGGGAACCGGAACAGATATTTCGGAGGCAGCATTGGCTGTTGCAAAGAAAAATGCGGAGGCACTATCCTTAGAGGCCAATTGGATTCAGAGTGATTTATTTGAGAAGATTGACGGAAAATATGATATTATTGTATCGAATCCGCCATATATCGCATCAGCAGTCATTCCTACACTGGAGCCGGAGGTAAGAGATCATGAACCGATGATGGCATTGGATGGAAAAGAAGATGGTCTTTACTTTTATCAAAGAATAGTGAAAGAATGCAAGAAAAACCTGTATCATGGCGGTATGCTTTTCTTTGAAATAGGATATGATCAAGGCAATGCACTTGTGACACTAATGTCAGAAAATGGATTTAAAGAAGTTGAAGTTGTGAAGGATTATGCCGGTCTTGACCGGGTGGTGTTTGGAACACTGGCTGTTTGAAAGGATAAATATGTTTGAGAATTTAGTCGATATTGAAAGAAAATATGAAGAAGTTATGCTGGAATTAAGTAATCCGGATGTAGCATCAGATAAGGGACGTTACCGTGATCTGATGAAGCAGGAAAGTGAACTTGCTCCTGTGGTACAGGCTTATAAGGATTATGTAAATAATAACCAGACAATAGAAGATTCTCTGGCTATGCTGGATGAAGAAACAGATCCGGATATGAAGGATATGTTAAAGGAAGAATTATCTGAAGCCAAGAAGAAGGTTGAGGAGTTGGAACAGGAATTGAAGATCCTGTTATTGCCTAAAGACCCGAATGATGATAAAAACGTCGTAGTGGAGATTCGTGCAGGTGCCGGCGGTGATGAAGCAGCATTATTTGCGGCTGAAATTTATCGTATGTATGTACATTATGTTGAAGCAAGACATTGGAAAACAGAAACGATTGAATTAGAAGAAATCGGAATCGGCGGAATGAAGAGTGTTACTTTTATGGTAAACGGAGCAGGTGCCTATTCTGTATTAAAATATGAAAGCGGTGTACATCGTGTACAGCGTGTCCCGGAAACAGAATCCGGCGGCAGAATCCATACTTCTACCTGTACTGTGGCAGTTATGCCGGAGGCAGAAGAAGTAGATGTACAGATTGATGAAAAGGATATTCGTATAGATGTTATGCGTGCATCAGGTAATGGTGGACAGTGTGTTAATACAACTGATTCCGCAGTGCGTTTAACTCATTATCCTTCCGGAATCGTAGTATACAGCCAGACAGAGAAATCTCAGTTACAGAATAAGGCAAAAGCATTTGCCCTTCTGCGTTCAAAATTATATGATATCGAATGTCAGAAAGCACATGATGCAGAAGCAGAAGCCAGAAAAAGCCAGATCGGTACCGGAGATCGTTCCGAGAAGATTCGTACCTATAACTTCCCACAGGGACGTGTGACAGATCATAGAATTAATCTTACTTTATATAAGTTGGATAAGATTTTAAATGGTGATATTCAGGAGATTATTGATAATCTGATTGCAGCGGACCAGAGCGCGAAGCTGGCGAAGATGCAGGAACAGTAGTAAAGTAATACAGGTTGTGTTGCAATTGCGAATTGCTAATGATTTCACATGTATATAACTAAAGACATTGTCTTTGAAGTTTATTCAAAGCAGTGTCTTTTTTATATTTTATCAGTGGAGTGCAATGTCATCTATGATATAATAAAAAACAGAAAAAGTTTAAGACAGTTGCAATAGTAAAAGAAGCAAAAAGAGAGCCTTAATTGAATTATTTTGTAGTGACTTGAATTTTATTTGTGTCACTGGTGGCGACACAAATGGAAAGGAGATATTATTGAAAGATAATGAAAATGTATTAGCTGAAAAGCTTATAAAAATCATTGATGATTCAAGGCAAAATGCGTTGAAACGAGTTAATGAGGAATTAATTCGTATGTATTGGGAAATTGGACAGTATTTAAGTATCGAGTCCGAAAAGGCAGTATTTGGAGATGCATATATTGATACTATTGCGAAAAAAAAGACAAGCAGCATTTCCAGGGATCAAGGGTTTCAACAGAAGAGGTCTATATAGAATGAGACAATTTTATGAAACCTATAGATCCGATGAACTTGTGACACCACTGGTGACACAAATTAGTTGGACAAATCATCTACTTATAATGTCTGGATGTAAAACTGGGGAAGAACGTCAAATTTATATAAGTCTTTGTATTAGGGAAAATTATTCTAAAAGACAATTAGAACGACAAATAGATAGTGGCTATTATGAAAGATATATGTTATCAAAAGAAAAAATACTTCCAGAAGTTGTAAAAAGAATTGGTGAAAATCCATTTCTCGACTCTTATGTGATGGAATTTTTAGATTTACCCAATGTATTTCATGAAAATGATTTGCGTAAAGCTTTGATATGTAATATGAGAGATTTTATTTTGGAGTTGGGAAAGGATTTTACTTATATTGACGAAGAGTATAAGGTGCAGGTAGGGGGAGAAGATTTCAGGATAGATTTATTGTTTTACCATCGAGGATTACGTTGTCTGGTTGCAATAGAACTTAAAATTGGAAAATTTAAGCCGGAATATATTTCAAAATTGGATTTCTACTTAGAGGCTTTAGATAGGCAAGTGAAAAAAGAGAATGAAAATCCAAGCGTAGGTTTGTTATTATGTGCTTCAAAGAATGACGAGGTAGTTGAATATTCTATGAGTAGAACATTGTCTCCGATGTTGGTATCACAGTATCGTCTACAATTGCCAGATAAAAAGGTATTACAGAAAAAATTACAGGAACTGGTAAATATACCTGCAATAGAGTAAATTATAGCAAACAGAGCGTATAAAATATTTATCACAGGGGAACTTGAGTGATCAAATTGGAGAGGGAATGATGCAGGCAAAATCACAAAGAAAGCTTCTTCTTTTTCATATTTCGAAAGAGAAAATTGCACAAATACAAAAAGTATGCAATAAATTTAATATCTCAATTCAAAAAGTCGAACCGCGCCAATATGGAGAAAACCTGGGTGCGCTTGCGGGAATTTCCGGCATGAAGGCAACGGGAAAAGCTTATATTGGAGCTGAACTTCCATCGGAAATGATGATTTTTTCCGGCATTGATTCTGATACACTGGATGATTTTATGGCGGAATATAAAAAGACAGGGATTTCTTCGATTCCATTAAAAGCAGTATTGACACCTTTTAATGTGAGTATGAGCGTGGGAGAAATCTATCAGGAATTGGTAAAGGAACATAATTCATTATGCAAATGATCATTCGAAAAGCAACATTGGCTGATGTGAAAAATATTACTGCGGTAGAAGCGGAATGTTTTCCGGTGGCAGAGGCAGCAACAGAAAAATCCATTCAGGAAAGAGTATCCGTATATCCGGAGTGTTTCTGGTTATTGGAAGATGAGGGAAAGTTGGTTGGATTCGTAAATGGTATGATAACAGATGATCCGGATTTACGGGATGAAATGTATGAAAAGGCAACACTTCACAAGACAGATGGAACATGGCAGATGATTTTTGGCGTGGATACCATCCCATCTTATAGAAGACAGGGCTGTGCGGAAAGGTTGTTGAAGCAGGTAATCACAGATGCAAAAACACAGCATAGAAAGGGAATTGTCCTGACCTGCAAAGACAAATTAGTGCATTATTATGCAAAGTTTGGGTTTGTGAATGAGGGAATATCAGAGTCCGCTCATGGCGATGTTGTGTGGTATCAGATGAGATTGACATTTTAAGCTGTGCTATATGCGTGATCTACAGAAAACATATAATAAAAAGTATAATATAAAGTAAAAATTCCGATTTGCAGTTGCGATGCATGCCGGAGTTTTTTTGTTACACATAAGGTTCTTTTATCAGAAACGTAATCTTAATGAATTATTAAGCATAAAAATATTTACATTCCCAGAAAATGGCACTATAATAATTTGAACGATATTCAGTTGAGGAAATAAATGATAGCGCTACACTGTGACAAAAACAATGTTCGAGGACGTATAAGGTGGAGAAAGTTATGAAGTACTATGTGGTAGATGCATTTGCGGAGGAGAGATTTCACGGGAATCCTGCCGGAGTTTGTGTATTAGAGGAGAGTATGTCGAAGGAGCTGATGCAGCAAATAGCAATAGAGCACAATTTGCCGGAAACAGCTTTTTTATATAAATGCGGGGATTATTATAAATTAAGATGGTTTACACCCTGCTTTGAAATTGACCTGTGTGGGCATGCGACTCTGGCGGCAGCTTTTGTTGTGTTTCAATTTCTGGAACCTGAGGTGGAGCATGTTTATTTTGATACAATTAGTGGTGTTTTAGCAGTGACGAAAAAGGAAGGGCTGTATGAAATGGCTTTTCCCAAAAGAATCCCGGAGATGATGCCATTGACAGATTCTGTTGCCGCGTCAATTATAGAGACTCTGGATGTAGTGCCGGTTGCCTTATATGAGGATCGGGATTTATATGTGGTTCTGGAAAATGAACAAGCGGTTATAAACTATCAGCCGGATTATAATCAGTTAAAAAAGCTGGATAAATGGCTGGGAATTGTGCTTACAGCTGCGGGTAGTGAATCCGATTTTGTTTCCAGATATTTTTGCCCGGAACTTGTAGCAGAGGATCCGGTAACGGGTTCTTCCCACAGCAGTCTGATTCCATTATGGAGTGAGAAGCTGGGAAAAGAAAAGATGGTGGCAAAGCAGCTTTCTGAGAGAGGCGGTACACTGTATTGTGAGTTGGGAGATAACGATGTTCTGATTGCCGGAAAGGCTGTTTTATACATGCAAGGTGAGATCGTTTGAAAATTTAGTCATTTTAAAGGCAGGGAATGAAGATTAGTATGAGAGAAATTTTAGAAACCAAAAGAATAATTTTAAGAGAATGGCTGGAATCAGATGCAGAAAGCCTGTATAAATATGCATCGAACCCGGAAGTAGGACCAATTGCCGGCTGGCCGGTTCATACATCTGTGGAAAATAGCAGGGAGATTATCAGGGATGTGCTTTCCGCAGAGGAAACCTATGCAGTCGTGTTGAAAGAAACGGGAGAAGCTGTGGGAAGTATAGGTCTAATGATCGGAAAACAGAGTAATATTGAAATACCGGAAGATGAAGGTGAACTGGGCTATTGGATTGGGGTTCCTTTCTGGGGACAGGGACTGATTCCGGAGGCATCCAGACGATTACTGGAGCATGGCTTTCTGGATTTACATTTAAAGAAAATCTGGTGTGGCTATTTTGCAGGTAATGAAAAATCTAAACGGGTGCAGGAAAAATGTGGTTTTCAGTTTGTAAGAATAGATAAAGACAAGCCATGGCCATTGATGAATGATGTGAGAACAGAGTACATCACCTGCCTCTCAAAAGAAAATTTCTTAAAGGAAAGATAGTTTAGAAAAGGAAAGCTAGTTTAGAAAACGAAAAGAAAAAATGGTTAAAAGAGGGAAAGCGGGTTCGGCATGAAGGATAATGTAATGAAGCAGAAAACAGGGCTTAATTCCAATGTGCTAAAAGTGATTGCCATTGTGGCGATGACCATAGATCATGTGACCAGCGTGGTCTATCCGGGGTATCCCACGGATTGGTGGATTTTGGTATTACATATGATTGGACGGATTACAGCCCCGATTATGTGGTTTTTTATAGCAGAAGGATATCACTACACGCATAATATGAGAAAATAAGTGACCAGGCTTTTCCTGTTTGCCATTGTTTCACATTTTGCCTATAACTTTGCATTTGGTATTCCTTTTATTCCGTTTCAGACCAGTGTGTTTAACCAAACCAGTGTGATATGGCCTCTGGCATGGGGATTGGTAGCGCTGAATTTGCTGGATATTCCGGATGAAAAATTACCCCATGGAAAAAAGGTATGGTGCATTATAGGAATTTCTATTCTGACCTTTTGTGCAGACTGGAGTTCTATTGCAGTACTGGCGATTATACAAATTGGGTGTAATCGTGGAGATTTTAAGCGGCAGATGAAGGGTATGGTTTCTTATGTTGTAGCCTATGCGATGGTTTACTTCCTATTTGTGAATAAGATATATGGTATGCTACAGATGTTCGTAGCATTATCTATTCCATTTTTGCATGCTTACAATGGTGAGCGTGGGAAATGGAAGGGAATGAAATGGTTTTTTTACGCTTACTATCCATTACATTTAGTGATTTGCGGGTTGATTAGAATCTGGTTACATGGAAATGTAGGTGTAATGATTGGCGGATAACATGAAAACAGTAGTTTTCATATGAGCTGTTAAGATTGGAGATTAAGATGGAAAAATTTAAGATTAAGCAGATACCGGCTGTACTTTATGGAGAAAAGACAGACCGGCTATTTCTGTTCGTCCATGGAAAAGATGGAAATAAAGAAGAAGCAGAGGATTTTGCAAAACAGGTTTGTCAAAAGGGATATCAGGTATTGGGAATAGACCTGCCGGGGCATGGGGAACGGAAAAATGAAATAGATCATTTCAATCCGTGGGATGTTATCCCGGAGCTGGATACAGTGTGGCGATTTGCAGAAAAGTGCTGGGGCACGATAGGGGTTCGTGCTAATAGTATTGGAGCCTGGTTTAGTATGCTGGCCTTTTCAGATAGAAACGTGGAAAAAAGTTTGTTTGTATCACCGATTCTGGATATGGAACGCTTGATACAGAACATGATGAAGTGGGCGGGCGTTTCAGAAGATGAGTTAGAAGAAAAGCAGGAAATAGAAACAAGCTTTGGAGAAACGTTATCCTGGAAATATTATCGGTATGCCAAAGAATATTCTTTTTTAACAGGTAAAAAAGAATGGGAAAAACCTACCGCAATTCTTTATGCAGGACAGGATAACTTGACGGAAAGAATAACTGTAGATGCTTTTTGTGAAAAGTATAAATGCAGCTTAACCGTTATGGAAAATGGGGAACATTGGTTTCACACACCGGAGCAGATGGATGTGCTGCATCAGTGGGAAAGGGACGAGATATGAAAACTATTGGGTTAATTGGTGGAATGAGCTGGGAAAGTACAGTAACTTATTATCAGATGATCAATGAGGCAGTAAAGGAAAAGCTGGGCGGTCTTCATTCAGCTAAAATTCTTCTCTACAGTGTGGATTTTGATGAGATAGAGAAATGTCAGTCTGCCGGAGACTGGGAGAAGAGTGCTGATATTCTGGCACAGGCAGCAGAAAATCTGGAAAAGGCAGGAGCAGATTTTATTGTCATCTGTACAAATACAATGCACAAGATAGCACCACAGATACAAAAGAGAATCAGTATACCGATTGTACATATTGCAGATGCTACAGCAGAAAAATTAAAAGAACAAAAAATATCAAAAGTTGCATTACTTGGTACAAAATACACAATGACACAGGATTTTTATAAGGACAAATTAGTGGCTGCCGGAATTGAAGTAGTGATACCGGAAGCTAATGATATTGAGACAGTAAATGATGTAATCTATAATGAATTGTGTCTGGGTAAAATTTCACAGATTTCCAAGCAGAATTATCTGCACATTATTGAGGGACTGGCAGAAAAAGGTGCGCAGGGAGTCATCCTAGGATGTACAGAAATCGGTTTACTGATTAAGCAGGAAGATACCATGCTACCGGTTTTTGATACCACAGAGATACATGCAAAGAAGGCAGCAGATTTATCAATGGAGTGAAAAGATGAAAACACCTATATTATGTACAGAGCGCTTATTTTTAAGACCTTTTCGAGAATCTGACTGGAGAGCCGTTTTTGATTGCTGGGAAAGTGATCCGGAAGTAGCAAAATATATGTTTTGGACCAGTCATAATGATCCGGAGAAGACAAAAGAATGGATCGCTTTTGAACTTGGACAGGACGAAAAGGATGATTGGTATCGATTTGCATTGGAATTAAAAGAAACAGGAGAGCTAATTGGTACGGGATTAATTTATTATGAGGAAGAAGTTTCCTGCTGGGAAATCGGTTACAATCTGGGACAAAAATATTGGAGGCAGGGATACGTTACTGAAGCCATGCAGGAAATATTGGATTTTGTCAGAGAAAAACTGGGCATTCACGAGGTGGTAGGCAGATATGCAAAGGAAAATCCTGCATCCGGTCATGTAATGGAAAAACTGGGGTTCCAGTATGAAAAGGATATCCCATATGAATGTAACAATGGTGCTGTCTTGCGGGAGGGGATACAATGCAGACTAATTTTGTAATAGATGAACATGCTCATGCCAGTGGCTCTTTTTTGACGGAGTCAGGAATCCGGAAGCTGATGAATGAAAACCAAGTGGATATGCTGTTTCTCACACCGGCGCAGTTAGGCAGTAAGATTACCTATCCATTAAAAAATAAAGCGAGACGGGATCCATACGGAGATGTTGTAAGTGGGAATAATCGTTTATCCGGTGGGATGATTCGTCTGATCGGTGCGATCAAACAGATTCCGGAAGGAAATGAACGAGTTTATCAATTATGCAGGCAGATGCCGGAATGTACCAGACAGATTTACTGGGTAACCAGAAAGAATGTTTCGCAGTTGGATGAAGATTATGAAAGAATGGGCTTTATCGGCATCAAGCTTCATCAATGCTGGGAATATTTTGATATATCCAGTAATTGGTTTGAAAATGTTATAAACTGGGCGGGCAAAAAGGATTTACCTGTTTTTATTCATGTATATACACTTGTTGAGATGAGGAAGCTGATTGGTTTTATAAAAGAACATCAGGAGGCGACCATTATAATTGCACATTTGTATGGGCTGGAATCATTCATGGAGGAACCGGCTTCTGATTTTGAAAATATCTGGTTTGATATTTCCAATTGCTATTTTGTTTCCAAAGAGAGAATAGAAATGGCATGCCGTTGGATCGGAGCGGATAAGCTATTATTTGGTTCTGATACGCCTTATGGAATAAAATCGCAAAAGCTTACTAAGGATATGGTGGAGAAATTGGATATTCCGGAAGGTGATAAAGCTAAAATATTAGGTGGAAATGCCGCTCGATTATTTGAAATACAGATGGTTTAAATAGATGGTTGTGGAATAATAGAAGGGAAGCGTTTTTATGGGATTTTGCAAACAGGTATTTTGGTAAAATCTGGTTCCAGTGGGGACTGGTTTTATCCCCACTTACTTTTTTTGCCATGCTGTTGGTATATGGAAAAAGCGTAGACGAGGTGGGAGCATTCGGAGGTATTATTTGCATGATCCTGTGTGTAGCAATGGTGGTTTGCATTTATCCGGTGGAAAGAGCACTTAAAAGGCGGGAACAGCATACCGATTCAGTTAGTCAGATAGGGGATGTCGGTTAGGAGTATCTACGGAGCGTAGGTTGAGGAATAGAATTGATTTGATGCGTTTAAAATGAGGGCAGGGTTATGGAAATTGAATATAGAAAGTTAACAGAAAATGAACTCGATAAATTTATGGAAATGAGGATCAATCAGCTTCGTGAAGAAGGCGCAACAGAGGATATAGATTTAAAGCCTAAACTGAAAGATTATTATTCCAGGCATATGGCAGATGGTACATTTGTATCCTGGCTGGCAATGGTTGGAGAGCATATTATTGGGACAAGCGGAATTTCATTTGTGGAAAAACCACCATACTTTGGATGTCCCAGCGGCAGGATGGGATTATTATCAAGTATGTTTACGGCAAAAGAATATCGCCGTAAAGGAATCGCAAAAGAGCTTTTGTCAAAAGTAGTAAATGAAGCAAAAGAGTATGGATGCGGAACAGTTCAGATTACAGCTTCCGATATGGGTGTGCTTTTATATACTGATTTTGGTTTTAAGAAAAATGACAATTTCATGCAGTATAAACTATAGATAGAGCAAAATAAGTTGAGAAGAAAATGGAAGAAAACTGGTATGTTAGGAGCTCAGAAACAAAAGGCATGACTTACGGACCAGAACTTTGCCGGGAGTTTTCAATAACTGGGGTGTTTTTTATAAGGGAAAGTTTCAAACTGTGAATTTATTGTTGGATATGAGTAATTTAGAACGGATTCTTAAAAAATAAGGTAAAATGTTGTTAAAAGCAACAAGAATTTGCGTGAAGGAGATCTTGAGCTTGGAATTTAATGAGAAGTTACAGGAACTGAGAAAGAGTAAAAATTTGACTCAGGAACAGCTTGCAGAACAACTGTATGTATCCAGAACTGCTATTTCAAAATGGGAGTCAGGGCGAGGCTATCCGGGTATCGATTCTTTAAAAGAAATATCCCGTTTTTTTGATGTATCGTTAGACGAATTACTTTCCGGTGAAGAAATATTAACAGCTGCCCAGGAAGACAATAGGCAAAAAATATTACATTACAGGGATATGATATTCGGACTATTGGATTAGTCTGCAGCCATATGCTGCCATGTTTACTTTTTTGTTTTTAGTAATAAAGGCGTTAATGCTGATAAAATGGGTGTGACACGATTCGTATCACGGATGTGACTCAGGAATTCTTTCGTGTTTTTATCTAACCCGCTAGATTGGATTCAGGCGAAAGCCAAATACAATCTAAAAAGGATGGATAAAAATGAAAAAAGAAAATCAAAAGAATTTATGTATTACGTTAGGTTTGTTGGCAGCATTTGTCTTGTGGACAATTGCAGTTAGTTTCTTTGATGTACAGACAATTGGTCCAAGAGGATCAGCGGTGGGATTTGCAACCCTTAATGGTTTATTTCATCATATAACGGGTGTACACATGCTCTTATACACCATCACTGACTGGCTGAGTCTGGTACCTTTGGGGTTTGCAATGGGATTTGCTGTTCTTGGGCAGGTACAGTTAATAAAAAGAAGAAGTCTGTTAAAGGTAGACTTTAGTATCCTGGTGTTGGGAGGCTATTATGTATTAGTGATGTCAGCCTATACGTTATTTGAGGTGTTTGTCATAAACTACAGGCCTATACTGATAGAAGGTTATTTAGAGGCATCCTATCCGTCGTCGACTACATTGCTGGTTTTGTGCATGATGCCAACAGCCATAAGTCAGTTAAATGGACGAATACAGGATATAAGAGTTCGAAAAAGTGTATCATGTCTGATGATTTTATTTTCCGTATTTATGGTAATGGGGAGACTATTTTCCGGGGTGCATTGGTTTACTGATATTTTTGGCGGAATATTACTCAGTGCGGGATTAGTAATGCTTTATCATACGATTATCATATGGAAAGCAAAGCGTCATTGAATAAACGAATAAAAACAAATGATTTGAGGGGGCTTCATATGGCAACTAGCAAGGATTATTTACAGTTTATTTTAGGGCAACTATCCGATTTGGAAGAAATAACATATCGTGCCATGATGGGGGAATACATTATCTATTATCGCGGCAAAATTGCAGGAGAGATCTGTGATAACAGATTGCTGGTAAAGCCCGTAACGTCTGCAATTAACTATATGGATTCCGTATGCTATGAAGCACCTTACGAAGGGGCGAAGGAAATGCTGCTGGTTGATGAAATAGATGATAAAAACTATCTGACGGGTTTATTCGAGGCGATGTATGATGAACTGCCGATGCCAAAACCCAAAAAAAAGAAATCTTAAAGGGGTGAGAAAGCGGATGAAAAAGAATAAAGGCGGAATACAACTGCTAGGAGCTAAAGTAGGTGAGAAACTTATACCGGGACGTCCTGACAGATATGTGGTTACCGTCGAAATTCAATTGCAGGATGAAATAATCAGGAAGAAGATAATTACCAGTGATAAAAGAATACATTTGATAAAGAAAAATAAGTACATGCCAATTACCTATGTGGCCAGAAACAAAAAGTACTATTGGACGGATGATCGCTCCAAAGAACCTAACGTGGGAGTTGCTATTTTATGCGTCGGAATAATTTTGGTGCTGCTTTGCGGTGTATTGGTATGGAGAAGTCATAGTACTAAACCCGATTACCACATTCGTCAGATTGCCATGTCAGATACAGAGAATATCAAGGTCTTTTATTCTGAATTTGAGGGAATTGATGATACAACTCAGAAAAAATTCATAAGATTATAATTCACCCCAAAAGGTGTTTTATATAGGCAAAGATAAAAACACAACGTGCGTAAGCACAGAGCTGGTAGGTAGTCCAGCCGTACCCGAAAGGGTATAAGTAGCCCTCCCTCCTTGGGTCGTCCATTCTTTGTTTGCAACAAAAATCAAAGGAGGAATTCGTTATGGACGAAGCGATTGGAAGACTAACTGTATTTTTTGAGGAACCCTTCTGGGTTGGTGTGTTTGAAAGCATTTCGGAAGGGAGGCTGTCAGCCTGTAAAGTGATTTTTGGCGCAGAACCAAAGGATTACGAGGTAAACCGGTTTATCCTGGAAAATTATGGAAGGTTGAAATTCAGTCCTGCTGTAAAAACCGAAGTTAAGAAGTCGTCAGGGAATCCAAAGCGTATCCAGCGTGAGGTCAAAAAACAATTGCAGGATACCGGAATTGGAACAAAATCCCAGCAGGCACTTCAATTGCAACGGGAAGAGATGAAAACAGAACGCAAACAGATCAGCAAGGAACAAAGAGATGCTGAAAAAGAGCGTATGTTTGATTTGAAACAGCAAAAACGGAAGGAAAAGCACAGGGGCAGATAAGCCCCTGCTTTTTCTATTTACAGCAACGCAAGACAAAGCAGGAGAACAAATTCAAATAAAACATATAAGGAGACTTCAAATGGCCATTTCAAATATGAAAGCAGAGTTTCAAAGCAGTATAGAGGAGGTTTGGAAAACGGTAACCTCGCTGGAAAATTATTCCTGGCGGAGTGATCTGAGTAAAATAGAAGTTCTAAGCGAGACTCAATTTGTCGAGTATACTAAGGAGGGCTATGCCACTACTTTTACAATTACTGATACAGATCCATATAAGAGATGGGAATTTGATATGGAAAACGATAATATGAAAGGTCACTGGACCGGGATTTTCACACAAAAGGATGATGGCGTGGAAATTGATTTCACAGAGGATGTGACAGCAAAGAAAGCAATTATGAAGCCATTTGTGAAGATGTATTTAAAAAAGCAGCAGGCGGCTTATGCGGCTGATCTGGGGAAAGCGTTAGAACAATAGATTAGTAATCATATGAATCAGAAAGAAGGAAAAATGAAACTTGAAAATAAACCCCGGATGACCTGGGAGACAATTAACAGAATGGAAGATATGACATGGTTTACCCATGCTTTGATTTTCGATGATTTACTTATTGTTTCTCAAAAAGAAACAAGCTGTTTCGTATGGAAAACAGAACAGGGACTGGTGGTAATCGATGGTATATGGCCGGATAAAGCTGTATACGATGCAATTATAGAAGCAATAAAGGATGTCGGCTGGAATCCTGATAAAATCAGCAAATTTGTAATGACTCATGGACATGTGGATCATACAGGATGCGGGAAATGGTTGGTTGATAACCACAAGGCAGTTACTTATTTATCAAAGACAGATGATGAATTTTGGAGAGAAAATCCTACCAAACCAGATCGTCCTGACACGTGGAAAAGCTTTGACATCGATCATTTCATAGCGGATGGTGATATAATAGATTGTGGTGATAAAATGATTTATGTGTACGAAACTCCCGGACATACACCGGGCTGTTTGAGCTACATCTTCCCTGTTTTGGATAATGGTGAGCAACATATGGCGGCTTTATTTGGAGGTGCTACACCACCTTGGAATAATGAAGACGGAATACAACAATTTTTACAGTCAGTTGACTATTTCTCAAAGGCTGTGAATGCAAAGAACGTAGATGTTATGCTTTCCAATCATACTGTTTTTGATAATGGAATTGAGAAAATCAATTATGCCGGAAAAAGACTGGCATATATGCCCAACATCTATATTCTTGGACTGGAAGGCTGTAAAAAGTTTATGGAAGTATACAAAAATATAGTAGAATAGAAAAATATACAGAAATATAAAATACAGTAGTATGTTAAATAACATAGACCTTCAAATACTGAAAAGGAGAAAAGCTTATGTATGAAGAAATCCAGGTATTAACTCATAGCAGCATTCGGATTACCGGGGAGCAGACTATTTACTTTGATCCTTTCCAGATAAAAGAACAGACCAATGATGCAGATATTATCTTTGTGACCCATGAGCATTTTGATCATTATTCACCGGAGGATATAGCGAAGGTAAAAAATACTTCTACCATACTTGTAGCACCGAAGTCCATGGAAAAGGAGCTGACTAACAGTGGCATAGATATGGAGTTTACCGAGCTGGTTGAGCCGGGAGATGAACTGGAGATCAATACGGTAAAAATAGAAGTAGTTGCATCCTATAATGTGGGAAAGAACTTTCATACAAAAGAAAAGCGCTGGGTTGGATATGTGGTGACCATGAACGATACCCAATATTATGTTGCCGGGGATACGGATGTAAATGAAGATGTGGAAAAGGTGAACTGTGACGTAGCACTGTTGCCGATTGGGGGTCATTACACAATGGACAAGGCAGAAGCAGCACAACTGGCTGAAATGATTGCGCCAAAGCTTGCAATTCCTACCCATTATGGTTCCGTAGCGGGAAACCCACAGGATGGAAAGGACTTTGCAAAATTG
Source organism: Lachnospiraceae bacterium (assembly GCA_028693705.1). Classification (GTDB taxonomy): domain Bacteria; phylum Bacillota; class Clostridia; order Lachnospirales; family Lachnospiraceae; genus JAQUUX01. The sequence goes on from JAQUUX010000027.1 coordinate 37,355, forward strand.
TTAGAAGACAAGATTCCTGTTTTGGTAATGTATTAACTGCTGATTAGAAGATGCATCACTAATGGTACTTTTATCGCACAAGTCATATAGAGTAAAATTACCTTAAGTTGAAAACGAATTAAATAAAATAGAGAATGCCACTTTATGTTATGATTGAGTTACGACACAAAATCAACAGAAAGAAAGGTATTCTCTATGAACAAAAGTATAC
>JAQUUX010000028.1 GCA_028693705.1 Lachnospiraceae bacterium
GTAAGCAGTAATCAAGCGGAATAAGAATGAAGTGTAACAGGATACACTGTTCACTGATTAACATTCATAGTAACATATCAACTTTTTATTTTTGATAAGTTGGTGTCACATCATTGACTAATGTACAGTGTCAGGTAAAACAAACTATCATATGTATCTGTGTAATGATCCATCTTGTCACCAATTAGCAAATATGGTAATTTATATTTATCTGAAGATATTCTTTTATTTTTCTATGCAGTTCATCTACTGCACTTTTCACAATCTTGCAATCTAATATTTATCACATCTGAAAGGACAATTCTATGAGTGAACAAATCTATCAAATCTATGACCGTATCTTTAAACGCATTTTCAGCCTGTCCAGTCTGGCAATTATTAACCTGATTAACGGCCTTTTCGGAACCAATCATCCTCTGGATAGTTCTGTGGGGTATCCGTCACACGAATTCATCAGTTCCCATTTAGATAAACGTTTTGCTGATGTCCTGCTTACCATTCAAGGGATTCCCTATCACTTGGAAGCCCAAATGACAAAAGATGGTGCTATTGTAGTAAGGGCTTTTGAATATGAATTTCTATACGCCATGCATAACAGAGATGGTGACACCGTTTTGCATTTTCCAGAGCCCATCATAATCTATCTGGATTCAGAAACCAAGATACCGGAAACAAGTACTCTGAATCTGGATTTTGGAAGTCAGGGAACTTTTACCTATACAGTCAAGAATTTTGTATATCAGGATTATGAAATGCGTGAATTAAATCAGCGAAAATTGATCGTTTTAATACCATTCCAGCTGTTAAAATTGAAAAGAATTATTGAAAAAGCTCCCTCCGAAACGCACTTTCTACAGTTGAAGAACCTTATCCAAAATGATATACTTAACAGTATCAGAGCGAATCTACAGGTAGGCAACATTACTTTGGATGATGCCAACCAGCTTCGCGAACTGACGCTTCAGTTATATGATCATATTTATCAGCATTATGACGAGTTAGGAGGTCGAAACGATATGAAACCTTTGTTGGAAGGCGCAATTGAGTTACCCCTGGATAAGTACAGGATTCGAATTGATGAATTGGAACAGAAAACATCCGCTTTGGAGCAGGAAAAATCGTCTCTAGAGCAGGAAAAGTCGTCCCTGGAACAGGAAATCCTTCATTTAAAGGCTCTTTTAAACGAAAAATAACATAATGACTAAGTATATCTTCAGAAAAAACCGCCCGCTACAAGCAAGTGTAACTGGCGGTTTTCTTAATCACGTAAGTACCAGTTCTGCTTTGCAAAAAACAGGTTCTTTGCTATAATAGACTTACTATTAATTTTGCAAATTTATTACTTATCATATCACATAAACTACATGGAAATGGAGATTTAAAAATGAGTAAAAAGAAAGTTGTTGTTTCTCTGGGACATGATGCACTCGGCAGCACCACCAATGAACAAAAGGATGCCGTACAGGTTACCGCTAAGGCTCTTGCTGATTTAATCGAAGAAGATTATCAGCTGACCATAACCCACAGTAATGGTCCACAGGTCAGCATGATTCATAAGGCTATGACTGAACTTCGTCGTGTTTATATTGATTATTCCCCGGCACCAATGTGTGTATGTAATGCCATGAGCCAGGGTTATGTAGGATACGATATCCAGAATGCCTTGCGTTCTGAACTGTTATCCAGAGGAATCTCCAAACCGGTCAGCACCATTCTGACACAGGTTACTGTAGATCCTTATGATGAATCCTTCTATGAACCAACCAAGAAAATTGGTCGTTATATGTCTGCTGAAGATGCAGAGATTGAGACCAAAAAAGGAAATTATGTTGCAGAAGAACCCGGCAAAGGTTTCCTTCGTGTAGTTGCTGCTCCAAAGCCAATTGACATCGTGGAACTCGATTCCATCAAATTACTGGCGGATGCAGACCAGGTTGTCATCGCCTGTGGTGGTGGCGGTATCCCGGTTATCGAACAGAGCCATGGTTTGAAAGGTGCTTCTGCAGTCATCGAAAAAGATTCTATTGCCGGAAAACTTGCAAGTGAACTTCACTCAGACCAGCTGATTATCCTGACTTCTGTTGATTATGCTTATTTAAATTACGGCACCGACAAAGCTACTCCAATTGAGCGCATGACAATTGCTGATGCCAAAAAATATATGACAGGCGGCCAGTTTGAAGCCGGCAGCATGCTACCTAAGATCGAAGCTGCCATCGCATATCTGGAAGCTGTTCCGGAGGGAAGCGTGCTGATTACTTCTTTGAAAGATGTGAAAGAGGCTGTCAAAGGAAAGATGGGAACTTTGATTACGAAATAAAGCGGTAAGGATATTGACAGACGCTGCTATCCTGCCCTAATGTTACACATTATATGCGTAAACAATGTTCACCAAGGATGGATTAATATATAGTTTACATTATTGCATTTGATAAACGAGCAATCGCAAAGTCTACTTTGCGTTGCTCGTTTTTCATTAAGTATATTCTGCTGCAAGTCGGGCGAGAAGTGGGCAGGTTCCGGTTTGCAGGCATTGGAACGGCGTCGGTGTTTAGTCTGCGTTTTGTGCAGACTTATGCACCGCTACGACCGTTCCCATAGCGAGAGCGGCCTGCAAACCAGATGCCTGCCCACTTCTCGCCGCCTTTGCTACACCCTTTACTTAACCGCCAAACAAGCAACCAACGCCCCAATCATAATGCAAAAATCCGACACATTAAACACCAGCTCATTAATCCACTTGTTCTTACATTTTATAGAAAAATAATCCACCACATATTTTCTTTTCAATCTGTCATAGGTATTGCTGTAAGCACCACCTAAGAGCAGGGTAAGACCTGCGCGAAGCAAGGGTGTTCCTTTTGTTCCCAAACTGATAACAAATACAATAGTAAGTGCAAGACTTAATACGACTGACAATATTGGTACCAGAATCCCTCTTTTTTCACCCAGATTACGAAAAGCACCATGATTATGGTATTTCCATAGTGTAATCTTTCCATGAAGAAGGGTTTTCTTAGGTCCCTCTTCTCCCTTCGCATCCATTTTATTTTTAAGCAGGTATTCACCTGCAAAGATTACTGCTGCCAGTATGACATAAATCATGTATTCACCTGTTTTCCCTATTTATTTTGCTGCTGGAGCATCTGCTGGCTTTTCACCTTTTGGTGCTTCTGCTCCATTTACATTTATCTTAATATCTCCTGTAATCGTAACTGTGATTGACTTACCAGTCAAGTCTAACTGCCTTGTCAAGACTTCAAAATCCGGCAATTGCATCAAAGGCACCGGTCACTCTCAGTCTTCCGTATCCCCACTCTCTGCTGGGATAATTACTCCCGCTGTCACGAACTGCCCTCCGTATCATAATACTTTTGATCTCTCTGCTCTCCACCAATGGCTGATTTTCTTCGATTTCTGCCCATTGCATAAACTGTGCCACAGCCCCCGCAGTCATCGCCGCCGCCAGGCTGGAACCTGAACTGACTCCAAACGGTGTGCTGATATCCACTCCCGGCGCTGCGATTTCCGGTTTGATCCGGTCTGTTCGTGAGAATCCTCTGCCAGATTCTGCATAAAAACTGTTATTATACGCACTGTAGGTACTAACCGTCAATACTTCATCTGCCATTCCCGGTTCTGTCAATGTGACATACGCAGTAGGTTCCAGAAAATAAGTGGAATTTTCCAGAAATTCATTAATGAGAAGCCACATATGGAAAACACCGTTGAATACCTCTCTTACAGAATATACCCGGATCGTCCAGATCCCCGGTGTAGGACTTATGAATTTAAAAAAGATCAATTCATTACCCGAATTTCTTTCCACCAAAACACTGTCCGCCTGGATCACTGTTTTATCGTACAGGAAAGAATATTGCACACTTTTCCCCAGGCCTCCGCCTATATTGTTCAACATTTCTCCTCCCGGTGATCTTATGTCAACCAAAAAAAGATTGGGTGCATTTCCCCAAAATTCCATGGTAAATCCGGGATTTCCCTCTGTCACGCGAATTTCTGCACTGACAGCACCTCTGCCATTTCCCAGGTTACGTACTGTCCCCTGAAAATGATGGGCTGTATTTCCTTCGGTACCGCCGCATACCACAATTCCCCGGCTTCTTCTGATAGCGATAGAGTCCAGGTATCCGTCTAACAATGAATTGCCTGCATGATCTCCCATATTGGTTCCAATCCCCAGACAGATAACAACCGGTCTTTTCGCCTGTATCACAAAGCTCTCCACATACTCCAGTGCCAGCATAATGTCTGATTCTGCAAAGGCAACTGCATCATCCGCCAATAAATAATAATCACGTAAATATTGTTTAGCAGGCTTACATTTTACCATAACGATGTCACAGTCAGGCGCTGCTCCCAGATAATCTATCCCGTTATTTAGATTACTCCCTGCCGCAACTGCAGCCATATTGGTTCCGTGTCCAATCGGATCTGTTACCGGTACCACAGACAACGGATCATCACTTTGCAACGCTCTGTTAATATCTTCTCTTGTATATTCGCTTCCATAAGAAAAGCCCTCCGGTGATGTTCCGTTTTGATCTGTCTGATCCCAGATCGCCAGAATGCGGCTATTTCCGGCTGCATCCCTGAAGACATCCTCCTGATAACGAATACCACTGTCAATAAAGGCAATAACAACGCCTCTTCCTGTTAGAGAAAGAGGCGGTCTTTGCGTTTGTAAAATTCCTGAATTGACCAGACTGGTGGTATCAAACTGATCCTGCATCAGCCCGTACAGTTTTGGTATGGCTCCATACGTATAATTTACCAGATTCAGTTCCGGCATTCCTTCCCTTTTCAGATAGATAACACCATATCGCCCATCTATTGCGGCATAACAATAATCATCTTCTCCCGTGGGAAATCCATTCGCGGCACGATATTGGCTAATAGCCTCTGCATCCGGTAACACATAATCTGTCAGCAATTCCATATATTCTTCAGATTGAATATTCACAGCACAATCCATTTTATTGCTTCATGTAATCACCGCAGGGCAATCACACTACTGTCCTAAGGAGTCTTTACTACTATTCTATTCTGTTTTCTCCTCAATGACCTTTAAATCCTCAGTTTTTTCCAAAAGCTGGGTTCTGATTTCAATAATCGGTGCACCTTTACCCTCAACATACTCTTTTGTAATGGTCACTTTGCCGATATTATCATCCTTGGGAATCTCATACATAATATCCAACATGAAATCTTCAATAATAGCCCGAAGCGCTCTGGCTCCTGTATCCCGCTCCATAGCCTTCTTTGCTATGGCATGAAGTGCCCCTTCATCAAACACCAGCTGGACTTCATCCAGCTCCAGTAATTTCTGATACTGTTTCAGAATAGCATTTTTTGGCTCTGCCAGGATTCGTACCAGCATATCCTCTGTCAAAGCCTCTAAAGAACAGATAATCGGCAGTCTGCCGATAAATTCCGGGATCATACCAAATTTCTTAATATCCTCTACCGTTACCTTCTGTAACAGATTTTTTTCTTTATCATACTTATCTCTGAGATCTGCATTGTAACCAATGGATGTCTGCTTATTCAGACGCAGTTTGATGATCTCATCCAGATCCGGGAATGCACCACCACAGATGAACAGAATATTCCTGGTGTTGATAGTAACAAGAGGCACCATGGCATTCTTACTGTTAGCGCCTACCGGAACTTCCACATCGGAACCCTCTAACAGCTTTAACATACCCTGCTGAACAGATTCTCCGCTTACATCTCTTGATGTAGTTTCTTTTTTCTTGGCAATCTTATCGATCTCATCGATGAAAACAATACCGCGTTCTGCTTTTTCCACATCATTATCTGCTGCTGCCAGCAATTTGGATATTACACTTTCAATATCATCACCAATATAGCCTGCCTCTGTCAAAGAAGTGGCGTCTGCAATGGCAAGCGGCACATCTAAAAGTCTGGCCAGTGTTTTTACAAGATAGGTTTTACCACAGCCTGTAGGTCCGATCATGAGAATATTAGATTTCTCGATTTCAATGGAATCCATGGTATTGGTAGCTACACGTTTATAATGGTTATAAACGGCTACGGAAATTACCTTTTTGGCATATTCCTGTCCGATTACATAATCATCCAGCTTGTCCTTGATCTTATGCGGTGCCGGAATATCTGTGATAGAAAAAACAGGTTCTATCTTTGGTTCCTTCTTCTTTTTCTGCTTGATCTTCTGTCTGCCCGGTATCATACCGTCCATACCCATAATATCCCCAAGATTCAGGAAACTGATATTCGGAATAGGCTTACCGGTCTGCTGGCCTTTTCCTTTCGCATCTTTACCGTCCGGAGCCTCCTCACCATTTTGGGATTCATTATCTGCGGACTGTCCGTTTGCCGGAACATTGTTTCCCGGGATCATACCATTAAAGTTCCCATCCACTCCTGTAAAACCAAACTGCCCCAAGGTCTCCATGGTCTTATGCATACAGTCGTCACAAATGCAGATATGATTCTGCAGATGGATCATCTTGCCGGCTTTGCTCTCCGGTCTTCTGCAGATAAAACATACATCTTCATAATCATTTTCTGAATCGTTATCTTCCACGATATGCTCTGGTTTTTCTGTCGCTTTATTATCTTCGGTTGTTGTATTGTCTTCCGGTGCCTTATTCAATTCATCTACATCTATAAATTCATCATCTCTGTAATCAGTCATAATCGCTCACATTCATTTTTATTTACTGCCAGTCATGGCTGTATATTGATATTTTATTTTTTGTTTCTGTTATCGTATTTCTCTTTTATTATCTCTGTTTTCCTATTCTTGTGCTCCCAGTGTAACGGTAAGTTTTGAACTTTGATACCCGCCGGCCTCTGCTCTTTCAATAGTGACCTGTACTGTTGTTCCGGCAGCATAATACTCCAGCTGTTTCTGCAGATCTTCCATGGAAGTAACCTCTGCTCCGTCTAAGGATGTGATAATATCTCCGGTCTGCATACCTGCCTCAGCTGCGCCTGTTCCATCATACACCTGTGCGATATAAACGCCTGCCGGCATATTATAAGACTGAATTGCCTCTTCTGACACAGTCTGTCCGGAAATTCCCAAATATCCCTTCTGTTCCTCTGTTACCTTACTCTTTGTTTCCTTTAACATCAGATCCGATATAATAGGCTTTGCTGCCGAAATCGGAATGGCATATCCCATACCTTCAATTGTAGTACCGCCAATCTTATTGGAATTAATCCCGATGACTTCTCCCTGTATATTTAACAGTGCGCCGCCGGAATTACCCGGATTAATAGCAGCATCTGTCTGGATAAAGGTCTCTGTTGCTGTGGGATTTCCTTCTGCGTCTGTTTCTACTCCAATCTCACGGTTTAAAGCACTGATGACACCTGTTGTTACGGACTGTCCATAGCCTAATGCATTACCAATGGCAATAGCCGGTTCTCCTACAGATAAATCATCGGAATCTCCCAGAGTAGCTACCGCAATTGCGTTTTTAGTTGCATCGGATAAACTTTCCAACGGAATAGCGATGACTGCCAAATCCATTGCAGAATCAGTTCCCTTGATCTGTGCTTCACCGACAGACTCATCCACAAAAGTCACTTCCAGTGTTTCAGCATCTGCAACCACATGATAATTGGTTACCAAGAGTAATTCGGTATCGTTTTCACCAACAATAATACCGGAGCCGCTTGCTTCCTGCTCCTGGCTGTAGGTCTGTCCCCAGAAATTTGCTGTTTCTGTATATTTATTCACGATAGATACAACAGAGGGCATAACTTCTCCTACCACACCGGATACATCGGAAACCACCGCTGTAATATTCTCTGTATGCTGTACTCTGTCTCTTCCCGGATTAGAAGGAGCCTTACTTTCTGTAGTTTCTTTGGTCTCCGGGACTACCGGTGTCTGTGCAATCTGTCCGCTTCCACTTACAGCAGCATCATTTACGCCCATAGCATCCCTAATCTCGGCAAACACATCCGTGTATTTTGCTACTCCATAAAAGCTGCCTGCTGCAACACCACCGAATAAAACCCCAAGAAAAACTGTAGCAATCAATCTACGGAAGAAATGTCCGCCTGATTTTTTCTTCTTTTTTTTGTTGTTTTCCACAGTTCCCATACTGCTATAGGTCGTTCCCCCCATATCCATACTGCGGTACCTGGAATCGTCGGTGCTTCCGGTATTAGCATAATTCGTACCCGTACTGCCTGCATTTATGGAAGAAGATCCGTAACCGCTGAAACGTCCGGCTGTATTTTTATCTGTATTTTCTCTATCGTACATGGCGATCCCTCTTTCTATTGCCTATTATTTTAAATTATACATCAATCTGCAGAAATTATTTTCAAAAATTCTATTATTTATGAATATTTTATATAGTACGAAAAAAGGGGGAGTCCACAGTCCGTATAGGCTGTGGGAACTCTCCCTTAAACTATTATCCAATTATCTTTCTTTTTATTGTTTACAAGCTTTTAATTTCCATAACTTCTGTTAAATGTAAACGGGAATGGATTGCCGTAATTCTGGCTTCCCTGATCCTGGCGTTGTGAGCTTTCAGCAGTTTCCGTCTCTGTATCCTTCTGCTGTAAAGTGATATTGATTGTCTGCTCATCATAGCCGCCGCTTGCCATTCTCTGCACAGTCATCTCTACTGTTTCACCGGCACTGTAGTATTCCAGCATACCGATCAGATCATCTGTATTCAGCGTTTCCTGTCCGTCAAATTTCGTAATGACATCGCCCTGTACCAGACCTGCCTTATCTGCTGCGCTGCCTTCAGTCACACTGGTAACATATACCCCCTGTGGGATACCATAGGTCGTTGCTGCCTCACTGGCAACTGTCATACAGGTAATACCGAGACTTCCCTGTTCCGCAATTTCTACTTTATCTCTGGTTTCCCTGCTTTCCAATTCTGTGAGGATAGGCTGTGCTGTAGAAATAGGAATCGCATATCCCATACCTTCTACCTGGCTGGAAGCAAACTTTGCGGAGTTGATACCGATTACTTCACCCTTCATGTTAAATAATGCACCACCGGAGTTACCGGGGTTGATGGCTGCATCTGTCTGAATCAGAGAAGCAGTCATGTTCTCAATCGTCACTGCTCTGTCAAGTGCACTGACATAACCAGATGTAACAGACTGCCCGTATCCAAGGGCATTACCAATGGCTACTACCTGATCACCAATCTGTAATGCATTAGAATCACCTAATGCGGCTATTTTTACAGTTGACATAACTTCTGAAGGAATATCACTTAATTTAATACCTACGATTGCCAGATCATTTGCAGAATCAGTACCCTTTACATAGGCACTGTATACCTGATCTTCTGAATCGTTAAAGCATACTGATAATTCTTCTGCATCAGCTACCACATGGTTGTTTGTAGCGATTAACAATTCAGTATCATTTTGTGAAACTATGATACCGGAACCTGCGCTGGTGCTTTCCTGCTGCATGGTACCAAACCAGCTTTGTACCTCTGCTACACCTTTATTCGTGATGGAAACAATGGATGGCATACAGTTAGAAGCAATTTCAGATACTGTATAAGCTGCTCCATCTGTTCCGTCCGAATAGGCAGCATTGATGGCTGTTGTAGTTGTGGCAGCTGTGCTGTTTCCGGCTGTTCCTGCTTCTTCCGTTGAATCTGCTGTATTCTGTGCTGCCGGCATAAAATAATTCACTCCGGCTACACTGGTAGCTGTGAATACGCCACCGGCTGTCAATCCAAATACCAGGCCATATGCAACTGTATTTCTAATCTTGCGGAAAGTTCCGCCTTTTTTCTTTTTATTTTGTGCAGTCCCGCTTGCAGTTCCTTCTGCCTGGAATTGATAAGTTCCATTTTCGGTTGTATAACCGCTGTTCATTTCATTCTGTTCGTACATATTGATCCCTCTTTTCTCGAATTATAAAAATATCCCTCGAAAGATCTGATTCATCTTTCAAGGGATACTTTAACGTATAATTATGTTCGATTTTTGATGAAAGTATGAAGATTTTGTGTCCTGCATACTTTTCTATTTTTCTTTTTCAGAGACGAAAATACCATGTACCAGAAAACGTTTGGAACCATCTCCATAGCAGGTGGACAGCATGATCATGTTCTGCTCGGAACTAAGCGTAGCCGGATCCGTAAATCTAAGTGCTTTGCTTTGTATTTCCTGCAGATATGCATCATAATTTTCTGCAGTAACAGGCTCATATAACGTATCGGTAGGACTTACCTCTTCATAGGCAAACACCTGATACTGTCTTACCGTATCTCCTGTATAGATATAAAAGTAATGTTCTGCCTGACCAAACTCTTCATCCTGGTAAAAAGTCTTCAGCGTTCCAAACATAGAACCGTTTTTCATGTTATGTCCATATACAATGGTGTTCAGATCACTATAGTCATCTGATGCGCCGGCATCCAGGAAAATACTGCCCGGTTTGCTGTACTCTTCATATATATCCCGGTGCAGATAATAATCATTATCCTCACCCTGCATAATCGGATAACTGATGTCCAGATCTCCCAGATAGAACCAGCCTTTTACGTCCTGATTGATTTCCAGAAGCGGATCCAGATTGATCCAGACCTTTGGAAAATCTCCGGGTTTTTCCTCAGTATCAGCCCCTGCCTGGTCTGTAATGTTTTCTTCTACCAGTGCTTCTACCTCGTCATAGGCATTTTCTGCCTGATGATACATTTCATAAATTCCGAAAAGTTTGTATCCGCAGAACAGGAAAACCGCCAGCGCTATTATTCCAATAATAATATTTATCGTTTTTCGCAATTGTCTTCTCCACTACTCTACTGTAACTGATTTTGCAAGGTTTCTTGGTTTATCCACATCGCAGCCTTTTCCTACAGATACATAATAAGAGAATAACTGCAAGGGAATGATTGCCAGGGAATTGGCAAAATAAGGGTTCGTCTCCGGAATATAGATTACATAATCCGCAGCCTTCTCGATTTCTTTATTTCCTTCACAGGTAACTGCCAGTACAAAAGCTCCTCTTGCCTTTACCTCTACCATATTACTGATAGTCTTGGCATATAATGCAGGCTGCGTGGAAACAGCAGCAACCAGGGTTCCTTCTTCGATCAGGGAAATGGTTCCGTGCTTTAATTCTCCTGCTGCATAAGCCTCAGAATGGATATAGGAAATTTCCTTTAATTTCAGGGAAGCCTCCAGTGAAATTGCATAGTCGATACCACGGCCAATGAAGAATACATCTTTGGCACCGATGTAGCGATTTGCGAATTTCTGGATCTTTTCTTTATTGTTTAATAACAGCTCAATCTGATCCGGTAAACGTTTCAGATCCTGGATCATCTGTTCAAAATCTGCATCAGAAACTGTTCCTCTGGCTTTTGCAAATTTCATAGCCAGCAGGTAAAGTGCGATCAGCTGTGCTGAATATGCCTTTGTAGTCGCTACAGCGATTTCCGGTCCTGCCCAGGTATACATGACTCTGTCTGCTTCTCTGGCAATAGAACTGCCTACTACGTTTACAATACCCAGCACCTGGAACCCTCTTGCTTTGGATTCACGAAGGGCGGCCAGCGTATCTGCGGTCTCACCGGACTGGCTGATAACCACTACCATAGCACCTTCTTCTAAGATAGGGTCACGATAACGGAATTCAGATGCAAGATCCACCTCTACCGGGATTCTTGCCAGACCTTCCAGTACATATTTACCGGTTACACCTGTATGATAAGCAGAACCACAGGCAACAATATGGATTTTCTTAACTGCCTGTAACTCTGCATCTGTCATATTCAGTTCATCGATTACAATGTCATTATTTTTGATTCTTGGAGAAAGTGTATCTGTAACAGTTTTTGGCTGTTCATACATTTCCTTCAGCATGAAATGCTCATAACCGTCTTTTTCTGCTGCTTTTGCATCCCATTCAATGGTAACAGGCTCTTTCTGGATTTCTTCTTCATCTACAGAATAGAAATGCATGTGATCAGCACGCAGTCTGACGATTTCCTGATTGTCCACATAATAAACGGTTCTGGTGTATTTCAAAATAGCAGGTACATCAGATGCAATAAAACAGCCTTCATCACTCTTTCCAACGATCAGCGGAGAGTCCTTTCTGGCTGCAAAAAGCTGATCCGGATGATCCGTGAACATGATACCCAGTGCATAAGAACCTTCTACTCTATGAAGTACCTTTGTAATGGCCTCCATAGGATCGCCCTTATAGTAATAATCCAGTAAATGTGCCACTACTTCTGTATCTGTTTCAGATTTGAAGTGATAGCCTTTATCTGTCAGTTTCTTTTTTAATTTAATATAGTTTTCGATAATACCGTTATGTACTACCGCAATTGTCTTCTTTTCATTAAAATGAGGATGTGCATTTTCATCACTTGGTACACCGTGGGTTGCCCATCTGGTATGTCCGATGCCACTGGTTCCGGGCATGGTGCTGCCGCCCTGAGTCAGATTTTCCAATACCTTCAAACGACCTCTGGCCTTTACAATGTTGATCTTATCTCCATCAAAAACTGCCATGCCGGCAGAATCATATCCTCTATATTCCAGTTTAGACAAGCCATCCAATATAATGGGAGCTGCCTGTTCTTTTCCAATATATCCAACAATACCGCACATAATATTTTCCTTTCTGCTACTTGTTTCTTCCTGCATTATAATCTATCGCAGTGACATTTTCTACCTTTGATTGCAAAATCATCTATGATTTTAACTCCTGGTTTTCAGCATATACAGAATCCCAATAAGCCTTATTCATGGTATATTTCAGGATTTTCTTCCTGGTCAGCTTTTTATAACTTTTTCCCAGCCGATATCCCATATATTTACCTGCCGTTTTCCACACCAATTCTATGATGAGCCAGGGTTTTCCAATGTGACACAGATGAAGAGCTGTTTTTTTCACCATTTTCACTCCTTCGGACTCTGATGGCACATCTGCAAATACCTCCGGATGATCTGCCTGTGAAACTCCCAGATCGAAGTTACGATGAAACTGCTGCCTGCATGTATAGTTATGAGAATGAACTACTCTTGCATCTGCTGCATAAGCGATTTTGTATCCCTTTCGAATTACTCCGGAAGCAAATATCATATCTTCATTAAAAATTGTATGCCTGGTAAAGCCGCCTAATTCCAGATACAAGTCTCTTTTATAAGCCGCACACACGTTAGAACAGAAAAAAGTCTTGATTCCCAGTTCCGGCAGATCCTCTAAGGACTTTACTCCGGACTTGTCAGGATAATTAAAGGCTCTGGTAAACTGCTCGATTTCATTGCAATCCTGCGCCGGTAACTGTCTGGCGTAGCTAACCGGTACCCATGGACTTTGAAGCGGTTCTATCAGTCTTTCCACCAGTGTATCATCCGCCGGCAGGGCATCCTGGGTCATGAGAATGACAATATCTGCCTCAGATTTCAGGATTCCCTCATGTCTGGTTCGACCATGATCAAATTCTCTTTGAGAAATATGATGTACCGTAATATTCTGGTAGCGCCTTATCAGATTGGTCCCATAGAGCATCTGGTCAAAATACTTTTGCTCCGTATTCATCAGAATAATCTGATGCACTGGCACTGTCTGATGCTCTAATTTTTCAATCAATGTTTCAAACACTTTATCCGGTTTATAGGTTGGTATGATCACATCTATTTTCTGCATAATTTACACTTTCAAAACCGAAAAAGGAGCCTCTGGCTAATTCACAGGGCTCCTCCTTTGGTTTTCACATTTTATTTTACATAAGAGGCAGTATCACTTTCTACCTTCTGACTATATGACTTCACATCACTGGATGCTTCATATGACTGATCATCAAACAGGAACTGATGCAGCCATTCTACATTACTTTCCAAAGAAATCGGAATAACGCAGCTTCCCTTAGCCCCCACGGTTCCTGTAGCACGCATGGACTCCTGCGGAAAACCTTCATCCCCTGCAACACTGTACTTGGTAATATCCTTTAACAGGCCAAGGATCTCAGAAAGATCTAAGGATGTATATACTACGTTGTCATCGAATACTTCGTTGGCAATCTTTGTCAAAGTCGCAGCATCTGCATTTTTAGCTTTGCTCATAACAGCCTGTAATACCTCACGCTGTCTGAATGCACGCATGAAATCATCACCTGCAGTATAACGGATACGACAATAAGCAGTTGCCTGTAAACCATTTAATGTCTGCTTGCCGGTCTTTGTAACTTCTGTATAAGAACGTTTCAAATCCTCTGCCATAGTATACTGATAATTATTCAAATGAGATATCTCAGCATCGTCCACATCGATTTCTACACCGCCTAAAGCATCGATAACATTGCTTAAGCCTTCAAAACCAACAGTAACGAAATCCGTAATATCCAAATCCATGTTCATGTTCAACATGTTCATAGCCTGCTCCGGACCACCCTTTGCATAAGCTGCATTACACTTGTTGTAGGAATCATTTCCAAGATTCATATAACTGTCACGGTAGACAGAAACCAGTTTAATATCCCCGGTATCCTGATTAACGGAAGCGATCATAATTGTGTCACTTCGAGTATTCTTGGTCAAAGCACCTGTGGTAGAATCCACACCAAACAGGGCAATATTACGATAACCGTTCATTTCTTCATTGGCTGCAACCTGATCATTGATTACGATATCTTCTTCGTTAATATTAACTTTACCAACACGCTCGCCTCTGGTTACCAGCCAGAGAACACCTAACATGATCAATAAAACGATAATTTCGATAATAAAGAAAATAATCTTCTTTCTCTTCTTTGCATCCTTTTTCTTAGCAGCTGCCTGTTTTCTTCGTGCATCGGAGGTAGCACCGTTTCGGCTGCCATTTCCATGGCGGCTGCTTCGTTCTCTGCCTCTTTCTTCGTATTCATCTTCGTTATAGTAGTCTTTGTTTCTTCTGTTGCCAGAATTGCGACCTGTTGCCATTTCTTAAGTCTCCTTTAGTAAGCGTTTTTGTTGATAAAGCCTTTGAAAAATGTTAAAAATAAAATCTTTATGTCGAAAGACAGGGACCAGTTTTCAATATAATAAATATCAAATTCCACTCTTCTTACAATAGAAGTATCCCCGCGGTAACCATTCACCTGTGCCCAGCCGGTAAGACCCGGTCTGACCTGATGTTTTACCATGTATCTTGGTATTTCTTCTTTGAATTTCTCTACGAACTGTGGTCTTTCCGGTCTGGGACCAACCAGACTCATATCGCCACGTAGTATATTAAACAGCTGTGGCAGTTCGTCCAGACTGGTTTTTCTTAAAAATCTCCCGATCCTGGTAACACGTGGATCATTTGGAGTTGTCCAGCCTTTTTTCTCAACTGTTTCTTTTTGAATCTGCATGGTACGGAACTTATACATCATAAAAGGTTTATTATGATAACCTATCCGCTGCTGCTTAAAAATAATCGGTCCTCTGCTGGTACATTTTACCAAAATCGCGGAGATCAGCATAACAGGGGATGAGATAACAATTCCAAAAATGGAACCCACCACATCCATCACCCGCTTTAACATCCAGTTAAAGGTGTTGGTAAGAGGAACATATCTAATATTAATCACCGGCAAACCCAGAATATCTTCTGTATAAGGTCTGCTTGGAATGATGCTGTTATAATCCGGGATAAATTTCGTATGAACACCTGATTTTTCACAGAAGTTCACGATTTCTTCCAGCCTGTCATAGTTGATCAGAGAAAGGGTAACTGCAATTTCATCCAGTTTGTTCTCAGGCAGAATATAGTGCAGATTATCAATACTGCCCAATACTTTAATGCCTTTGTATACGGTACCTCTGGGAACCTTATCATCTAATATTCCGCAGATATGGTAACCCCACTCAGGGTTTTCCATGATTCTATCAACATAGCCTTCTGCTGCACGGGAATATCCCACCAGCAGAATGTGCTTTAGATTATAGCCTTTTTTACGTACAAACCGAAGTATCTTACGAATAATTCTTCGCGTGAGTGTAGAAGTAAATACATTCAGTACAAAGAAAATAAGCAGCATTTCTCTGGAGAAATGGATCAATTTTGCTACATACAGTAACATCATGATCACAGCTGCTCCCATCAGGTTTGCTTTTACAATATTAAAAAACTCATAGCGTGTCTGTGTACCACGCTTCGGTGTATACAGATTGCACTCGTTATACAGTACCAGATATCCGGGCACAATAGCGATCATTGCTGTAAAATAAGTCTGTAATGGTAAGGAACCTACATTTTCCGGCTGTTCCATTATAACGAACTTAATAAACCAGGCCAGCATATACATGCAGGCAATCGTTACTGCATCCACAATGACATGCAATCTATTTAAATATTTCTGATTATCTTTTATCATATATTATTCCGCCGATCATATGCTGAGGCAAAACGCAACATTTAAAATATTTTACAATATTATTACAGAAACCACAACTTAAATTTCTATTAAGATAAAATTAAGTCTCTTGCATCTGCACTTTTTTTGGTGCTATCCCTGTAGTCTTCTAACTATATTCCACCAAAGTTCCCATTGAATCTTAAGATAATTCCCCATGTGTTTCCACTGAAAAGGAACTTTATGCTGTCTGCCCTTTGCACTGCTGCTCATCTGTATTCCGCGAAGCAGTCCTTTCACATAACAGGTACCCAGACCTTTGCGATAAAAAAATAGTATTTTAATTCCAAATCCAATTATTAGAAATGGAAGATTTAAGAAAATCTGCAGTAAAGGCATGTTCTTATAGATCAGATACACACTGTTTCGGGAAGACAGATCCACTTTGAAGGCATTGTAACGGGATCCGCTTACAGCACTGCCCGCATGATATACAATTGCCTTTGGTGCAAATACATTCTGATAGCCGAAGATCCTGGCACGATACCCCATATCTGTATCCTCCAGATAGGCAAAATGATTTTCATCAAACACGCCAATTTCTGCAAATACATCTCTACGGTATAACACGGCACCGCCGCATGCCGAAAAAATCCGGTCACATTTATGATACTGACCGGCAGACTTTCCTTTGCCTCTGGCAAAAGCCCATCCAAGTGCACAGTAAAAATCTCCTGCATCATCAATCAGTTCCGGTTGATGTAACGATAACATCTTCGCCCCGACCGAAAAAATCTTTTTATCACTGTCTAATATTTGTTCCAGCTGTTCAATACAGTCCAGTTCTATTTCTGTATCATTATTTAATAAGTAGACGTATTCCGTCCGACTCTTCTCAATACCCAGATTTACTGCTCCACAAAACCCTGTATTCTCCGGTAGCAGTATTGACGTAATCCATTCCTGTTTTGTCAGCCACTCACTGCTCCCGTCATGGGAACCATTATCAATGACCACAACCTGAATTTCTACAGTCTGCTTTTCCAAAGATGCCAGGCACTTTTTCAAATATGCAATTCCATTGTAATTGGGTATGACAACTGTTGTTTTTGGCAATTATTAAATCTCCATTTAATTTCTATTTCGTTTTACCCAGGAAGGATCCCATACGATATGGTATCCTTCTGCACGAAGCTGTACACAAAAGGCGTTAAATGCCGCCTGTAAATCTGTTACTGCCACTGTGCTGTTTTTGCAACTGGTAATTGTCGTATCATTATCCGAATATTCCTTCATCCAGTTTTCCAGGCGGCTCTTCAGTTCCGGTCGAATACGATACATCCGAATATCCACAGCTTCTGCATCCTGCAGCAAAACTGCTCTATGCATATATCCGCTGAAATGATCATGGAGTCCTTCATAAGCAATAATTCCATTCCTGTTCCTGTCATCCAGCCTAATCATTCCACCTGTTATTTTATTATGTCGATCCAGTAGCCTGCCGCCTACAATGGCAACATCCTTCCGTACTGTCAGAATATCCGGTTCATACTGCACACGGTAAAATCCCAAATGTTCCGTATGGAAAACCTTTGCCTTCCAGTTCTTCTCGTCCAGGAAATCTTCCAGGGCACGTTTTCCTGCTTCATAGGCATACATCTTACTCTGAGGATTCTCTGCCGTAGATCCGCTGTGACATCTCCAGTGATAGAGTACTTTTCCAATATGAAGAATCTGTTCTTCTTTAGGGATAGCTGCTACTGCCCGCAGTACCAGATCGTAATCCTGGGCTCCATCATATTCCTTGCGAAACCGGAGAGAGCGAATCAGATCCGTTTTCATCATCAGGAAATGACAGATATAGTTATTGGATAAAAGTAAATCCAGATTAAACTTTTCTTTTATGTGAGGTTCATATGTCTTATCGCCGGTCTCGTCACATTTGTCTTCATCCGAATATAAAAGCTGGGGTTCGATTCCCTGTTTTTCTACTTCCCGATATGCATGCCACATTTCATACAGTGCATCCGGTGTCAACAGATCGTCATGATCCAGCAATGCCGTATAATCACCGGTTACAAACTCAAGTGCTGCATTAGTGTTCTCTGAGATGCCACCGTTAGATTCCAGTTTTCGATAGATAATCCGGCTATCATGGTAAGAGTCAACTGTCTTTTTTACAGAATTATCGGGGCTTGCATCTGCCAGGATCAGTTCAAAATGACCATAGGTCTGTGCCAGACAAGATTCAATCAATGCTCTTAAGTATTCCTCTTTGGTACAGTAGGCTGGAACAAGGATACTGATTTTTGTTGTGGCTGACTTTGTCTCCTGCCGTTGTCTCTCCAGCTCGGATTCTGCTGGTGGTACATAGGTATACACCGGAATCTGCTCTGTGAAAAGGCGTTCTGCTATTGCATAACAAGTGTTCTTTATTCCATTTTTTTTGAAATAGTGGATTGTCTTTTTCAGAGCTGCCTTCATATACCTTTTATTTTCCTCTTAACCGAAGAATCGTCCCTTGCAGGACGATCTTCTGACTCTTTATTATCCAGTTCCATGCCGGATTAAATATTCTTCTTTACTTCCTCTGTCAGAGCCTCTACCTTGGCATCTGCATCAGCAATGCTGCTTCCTTTAACCCCCATGTAGAATTTCAGCTTTGGTTCTGTTCCGGATGGTCTTGCACAACACCATGCATCATCTGTCAGTGCAAAGTATAATACATTGGATTCCGGCAGTCCGGTCTTGCCTTCTGCACCGGTTTCCATATCAATTTTCTTATCCGTCTTGTAATCACGGAATTCTGTAACCTTCCAGTCACCGAAGCTCTTAGGTGGGTTTGCACGAAGCTTATCCATAATAGCTGCGATCTGTTTGGTTCCTTCAATGCCTTTTAAGGTAATAGAATACTGTGTTTCTTTAAAGTATCCATATTCCTCATACAATTTCAGCATCTGATCCCAGAGGGTCAGACCCTGTTTCTTGCACCATGCTGCTACTTCACACAAACACATAACTGCAACGCAGGCATCTTTATCTCTTGAATGAGTTCCTGCCAGACAGCCATAACTTTCTTCCAGACCAAATACATAGTTATGGGAATTATTCTGTTCAAAGAGTTTGATCTGTTCTCCAATGTATTTAAAACCAGTAAGAACCTCAATATAGTGAAGTCCATAGTTTTCAGAAATCTTCTTGGCCATATTGGTGGTAACAATGGTGGTTACCAGTGCAGGATTCTCGGGCATGGTCTTTGTTGCTGTTTTCTCTCTTAAGATATATTCAGCAATGAGCATACCGGACATATTTCCCGTAAAGGAAACATATTCTCCTGTTTTGGAATCTTTTGCATACACGCCAAGTCTGTCTGCATCCGGATCAGTTGCCAGTACAATGTCTGCATCCTTTTCCTTAGCCAGTGCCAGTGCCAATGTAAATGCCTTTGGATCTTCCGGGTTAGGATAAGAAAGCGTTGTAAATTCCGGATCAGGCAACTCCTGTTCAGGCACTACATATACATGTTTAAAGCCCAATTCCTTCAAGACACGGCGAACCGGGATATTGCCGGTACCATGTAAAGGAGTATAAACAATGGTAATATCCTCTGCCATCTCTTTGATGACTTCCGGATGAATGATCTGTTTCTTCAGCTCAGCCATATACAGGTCATCGATTTCAGAACCGATCACCTCATATAAACCTGCTTTGATTGCTGCATCCTTGTCCATGGTCTTAGCTGTACTGAATTCAGTAATGGATGCAACTTCGTCAATGATCTCATGATCCATTGGAGAAGTAACCTGAGCGCCGTCCTCCCAGTATACCTTATATCCGTTATATTCCGGTGGATTATGACTTGCTGTAACAACAATACCGGAGATACAGTGCAGAGTACGCAGTGCAAAAGATAATTCCGGTGTAGGACGTAAGGATTCAAATACATAAGCCTTAATACCGTTTGCAGCCAGACATAATGCCGCTACATCTGCAAATTCAGGAGACATTCTTCTGGAATCGTAAGCAATTGCCACACCTTTAGACTGTCCGTTTTTCTTGATAATATAATTTGCCAGTCCCTGAGTTGCCCTTCTTACCGTATAAATGTTCATTCTGTTGGTACCGGCTCCGATCACTCCTCGTAAACCGCCGGTTCCAAATTCTAAGTCTTTGTAAAATCTATCTTCTATCTCATTTTCCTTATTTCTGATTGCCAATAATTCCTGCTTGGTTGCCTCATCAAAGTAAGGATCGTCCAGCCATTTCTGAAATTGCTCCATGTAACCCATAATAGAACCTCCCATTCATTTTCTAATAGCTAAAGTATACCATATCTGGTTATATTTTCAAAGAATAGTCACTGCGATCCAGTGAAAAATTCACATTATAATAAGGATCTCCCTGTTCCAGTTCTTTTTTCCATTTTTCGCGGAATCTTTCAGACTCTTCATTATATCGTCTGGCTTTTTCTCCCTGATCATCCAGCCCTCTGGATACACTTTCCAGATGATACAGTTCACAGTAAGGATTCCAGATATTTAAGTATCCCAGCTGACGAAGACGTAAACAGAAATCCACATCATTCAGGGAAACCTTGAAGCTTTCATCCAGACCGCCCACTTCATCCCAGAGCTTACGCTTTACCATGAGACATGCACCGGTTACTGCCGTTACATCCTGTGCATAGCAAAGGCGACCCATATATCCCAGATTTGTGCTGGCACAGCGGTAATGGGTATGTCCGGCCGTGCGATGCGCACCCAGACCGATCACGATACCTGCATGCTGAATGGTTTTATCTGCATAATACAGCTTGGCACCAATGGCAGCCACATCTTCTCTCTGGGCATACATTAAAAGTTCCTCAATCCAGTTAATGGAAATAATCTGGGTATCATTATTCAGGAGTACCACATAATCTCCATCAGACTGACTCACTCCAAAATTATTGATTTTGGAATAGTTAAAGCCTTCTCCGTCATCCTCCCAGGTCACTACTTTCACATCATTTCTATTATCAAATTTATGATAGAAATCCTGGATTTCCTGAGTGGCAGAATTATTTTCCACAATGATAATCTCATAATTATCATAGGTAGTCTTCTCCAATATAGAGTTCACGCATCGGCTTAAGTCCTCTACATGATCTTTATTGGCAATCACAATAGATACCTTGGGATTCCCCTGCAATTCATATTTGATACGGAAAATAGTCTCAAATGCTTTTGTAGAAGAGATTTCAAAATTCTCGAATCCGCACCTGGTCAAATGATCTGCTACAGCTCCTCTTGCAGCTTCAATGGCATAACTTTTAGCATTGATATCAGAAGCCACAGAACCCTTATGTGATCTCCAGTAATATAACAGCTTCGGTACATGCACAATATTTTTTGCCCTGGACGTAAGCCTCAGAATCATATCATGATCCTGACTGCCATCAAACTGAGAACGGAACAGTTCATCTCCTTCCAGCAAATGTCTGGAAAATACACTGAAATGACAAATATAATTATTAGCACGCAGATTATCGATAGAAAAATCCGGTTTGAAATGCAGGGTAATCATATTGTCGATACTTTTGCCATGGAAGGTACACTCATCACAATAAATATAATCTGCGTTTTGTTCCACAATTGCTTTCATATATTCAAACAAAACTGCCGGATGCAACACATCATCATGGTCGAACAATCCGATATATTCTCCGGTTGCCAGTTTCAGACACTCATTGGTGTTTCCCGAGATACCGGTGTTTTTCTCAAGCTTATGATATTTAATCCTGCTGTCTTTTTGAACCTCTGCAAGACAATACTCCCCTACAAAGCTATGCTCTGCATCAGATCCGTCTGCCAGGCAAAGCTCCCAATTCTCATAAGTCTGTGCCAATACAGAATCAATCATTTCCTTCAGGAAATTCTTCGGCGTGTTGTACAGTGGCACCAGAATACTGATTTTCACAGCTTTTGAGCTTCCATCCGCATTTTTGAAACAGTCCTGTTCAAAGTAAGCACGCTGTCTGGCAACTTCTGCAGCATCTGGAAAGCTTGCCGTACCATGCTGGGTTCTTGCTTTCTTTTCGATCCCCTTACTGGAAAGCTTTCTGGCAATTCCTTTTAAGCTGCCATAATTCCCCAGACGCTGTTTTGTTCTGGAAATAGTATGCATACAGCCACGTAACGGAGTTGATAACTTCCACGCAAAGCTGCCCTTGATCCTGGTCAGATTACTGTCTAAGTCATCAATCTTACGTTCTGCGTCTGCCAGCTTTCCTGCCAGCAGATTATTCTTCTGTTTTTCATTCCGGTAAGCATCCCGGTAATAGGCTAAATCCTTTTCTTCTTCGGACATCAGTTTACTCCCATCGTTTTTGTTACTTCCTGATAATATAACGCACCACTTTGTCTGTCGGTGTGTAAGATTCCAATCCGGTAATTTCCGGCTTTCAGATTTTCTTTTAAAATACGAACCACAAAGCCGGCCAATGAAATATTTTTTTGTGCCGGTAAGATAGCCTCCACATCAAAACGATATTTCTTCAATGCTTTTACACATAATGTCTCTCCTGATTCATGTGTCAAAATCAATGACGTATCAAATCTGGCATTATCCATTCCAAGCATATAAGACCAGCCCTCTATCATATAAATATCCGGTTCGGACTTATGAATCTTATGCTGTAAAAATGCCCGTTCCACAGTTGGCATAACAAAGGTACTTTTATATTTTTCCACTTGATCATGGAACAGATCAACAGGAAGAGTATAAAGCTGGTTTTCATATAAAAACGGACAATCGCACCGATAATCCGGCAGATTCTGGTTTAGACTCTGACTGTAATAAGGATCCTTTTTAAACAATAACGGATGTTTTTTATAAAGATTCTCTTTTTCTGTCAAAAGCCTCTCCCACTTTTCAGGAGTATCTTCATCCAGCCCACGGCTCAAAGACTCATGATGTACCAGAACTGCATCATTGCACTGCACATTCTGTAAGCCAAGCTCCCATAAACGGAAGCATAGATCCACATCATTGTAAGAAACCTTCATGGTCTCATCAAATCCGCCAATCCGGTCAAATACTTCTTTCTTTACCAGCAGGCATGCCCCGGTTACACAGATCATGTCATAGGGCACCATATTATGTCCGTGATAGTAAGCCTGATCGTCCTGGAAAGTTACCAGCTTATGAGATGGTCCCACGCCCTGATTGGTAATCCCGGCATGCTGGATCTGCTCCCCGCCCGGATACCAAAGCTTAGCTCCTACTGCACCTACATGAGGTAGCTTTGCCCAGCCAGCCATAATGTCCAGCCAGTCCTGTTCCACAGCTTCCACATCATCATTTAAGAACAGCAATAAGTTCCCGACTGCTTTGGAAGCACCATAATTACACAGAGCCGAAAAATTAAATTCCATAGGATGGTAGTCATAGATAAATCCAAGTTCTGATGCCATCTGCTCTACCAGATCCCGATTCTCCTCACGGCTGCCATTATCTACTACGATGATTTCAAGTGCAGAATGTAATGCAGTCTTTTCCCGCAGGCTGGTAATACATTTTCGAAGCACCTTTGGATTATCTTTAGATAAAATAACAATAGATATTTTATCATTCATATCATTTGTTCGAGGATACAGCGATACAATTTCCGGATACATGGTTTCCACTTCTGTAACCGAAATCCCTCGTTTCTCCCATGCTGTCTTTCGTAATGGAAGGTATTCCATTTCTGCTCCCAGCATCCACTGATCTGCCACTTGGCTATCTTCCGTATCGAGTCTCCTATGTGACAGTACATAAGGTAAGTGTATCGTCTGCTTTGTTTCCAATGTCCCGGCTGCCTGTAATATAAAATCATATAATCTTGAAAATCCGTCATTGTTCTGATTCCCTGTATGCTCTGCAAGACTGCCATCAGTAAAAACAAATGATTCAAAAGCACTCTTTCGAATCGCCACCATACTGCCCAGATAGAAAAAAGAATATAACGTATCCGGTGACCAATCCGGTTTAAACCAGGGTGAAAATCTGTTCTTATGATCCGGCTTCTCTCCGGTAAAACAGTCCTCATCTCCATATAGTAAAGAAATTTCCCGGTGACTATCCAGATACTGTGTGATTCTCTTACCCGCAAAAGAAGCCAGCACACTGTTGTCTTCCAAAAAGAGCAGATACTCCCCTTCTATTTCCCGAAGAGAAGTAAACTGTTGCAGTTCACTAAAAGTAATCACACGGCATTTGTCAGTTATCTTATTCCAGACTGTTTTCTCTTCTTCCCTGCTTTTGGCTGCCGTTTTCTCATGAATTCGCAGCCACTGATAATACGGATGGGTCTGGGCATATAGCTCCTGCTCATAACTTTCTGTCAGTTCTTTAGATGCAGGCTGCATCGCCTTTTTATGACTCTGATGCCTGAGTACACGAACCGGAAGCTTTGCTGCCTTTTCCACCATTGTCATGGTACGATAAAAAGGATTTCCAACAATTCTTCCTGTTTTGAACTGCAGTTCCTCTATCCTGCTGTCTGCATCTGCGATCTTCCCCGCCAGTACATTATTCTTTTTCTTTTCCCGTTCAAAAGCTGCCTGATAATAGGCACTCCAGTCAAATTGCTGCATGTACGCTCCGCCCTAAAAAATTCTTTTCACAGAGGCAGCCAGTTCCTCCGCCATCTGTAGTGTGATTCTGGTATATTCCATAGAAATCTGCAGGTTGTTCTCCGCCTTTCTTGTTTCCAATGGTAAGTTTACATAAATTCCCGGATCTTCTGTAGCAAAAATCATTGCCGGATATTCTGTTCCCTTTGCCGGCAGAAGCTTCCCGTTACAGGTTATATTCTTTTTGTCAAATAAAACAGGTTCTCCATTTAGCACCAGTTCACGTACCTTGATCAGGCACGCGGTAAAGGCAGGATCTATTCTCACAGCTGCGGTATTACCATCCACCTTAATGCTGCATTCAATTTCCTGCTCTGATACAAAAGCATCGGGTAAAAAGAATGACTCTTCTTCTCTGAACCCGTTTCCTTTATCCAGATAGATCTGTACCCTCTGTTTTCCTTCCAGTGTCTTCATACGGTCCAGGAAATCCTGTGGTCTGTATACATTATTACCGATCCGTTCCCTGATCTCTGCCAATGACAGATGCTTACCGGTTACAAATTTCTGGAAGTCACGTTCTTCCTTACGGAAATACTCTGCTTCTTCCAAAGTAATTCCAAGCTTTTCCATTATTAAATCAAGATTTAATTTATTTCTTTTTTCATCTTCCAGAAGATAACAGTACACAGCACGGAAAGCCAGTTCCCTTGTTTCCATTGCCTTACCAAATGTCCACTCATAATCGATCAATGTCCACTTGTCACCATCTACCAGTATATTGGAAAACACAAGATCAAAGTCCGCCACCGGCATATCATCATGATAGGATACTCTCTCCAGATATTCATCAAACAGCTTCTGAAAGCCCTCTTCGTCATCTGCATCCAGGCAGCGATCCATCAGTTCTGATAGCGTGGTGCCTTCCACAAAGTCCAGTTCTATCTGTTTTCCTTTTGTCTCATCATAGTGACAGGTATTGATCTCCAGCTTACCGCCTTTATATCTATCACATAAACTCTTGTATGCTATAGCAATATTGGCTATATGCTCTTCGGCGTCTTTTGATAACGCCTGTTTTTTAACTATTTTCTTATCTTCCTGCTGTAAAATCTCTGTACGAATTACATATTCCGGTGCACGATCGTTGGAATACCTCACATAAGCAGTTTCAAAATCTTCTCCGATTACTGCCAGATAAGAATTGGAAAACAACGAAAATTCTCCCTCTGCAATAATACCGTCAAAGGCTTCTTTTTCATCGAACAACTGCATTCTGTCTCTGTCAAAATTACGCAGATTATTGATAAGCTCTCCTTTTCCCGGCAATCTCTTATCTGAATATATAGTTGACATAAACTTATAGTCCGGATAAGGATAATAGAAATGAAAATCTTCAAATCCGCTTTTACGGAATATCTTTTCCAAACCCTTTCTGGTAAAGGTTCTCACACCACCGCCATTTGCATAATCTTCCATACCATCAAAAAAGCTGCCCAGATGATCTTCCTTTGCACCTGCCCAGTATTTCAGTCCGTATTTATTTTCAATTGCAATGACGATCCTGCCCCCCGGTGCCAGATGTGATTTCATGATCTTCAGAAAATCCACAAAAGGTTCTTTTGTAGGGATATAGCTCTGTCCATATTCCAGCACACCGATCAGGAAAATATAATCAAAATCCTGATCCAGGTCAGGTTCAATATCCGTAAAGTTTCCCACATTGATGGTTACATTATCACACTCGGGATGTCGATAAGCATTGATGTAGCTTCTCTTCTTAGAAAGATCCACGCAGGTAACAGAAGCTGCTTTTCTGGAAAGGACACCGGTAATGGCACCACAGCCGGAACCAACCTCTAATACTTTGGCATTTTCATCCATGGGAATCCATTCCACGATGTTCTCCCGGATATCAGATAAATGATATAAAACCGGCCAGCTCGCCCGTTCCTCGATAATACCCGGATACTCCACTGTTCCGTATTTTTTTACAATGTCCAGCAGCTCATCTTCCACCGTTCCGTCACAGTAAAAATCCTGTCCGGGATAATGCCTGTAATCCAGTTTGATCTTACCAATGATTTCCTCTAAAGGGAGTTCCTTTTCCTTTTGTTCCATATCATCCAACTTCCAATCCTTATTTTACCGTAATCGCAGACTCCATATCATAATAGCCCACGGTGTTCTTGTCTGATACAACTGTCAGGTTAACAGCATCATACAGTCTGTGATATACTTCAAAATCACTGCCGTTGTACCCGGTTACTCCAAAGGACAAAAGATATTCGCCACCCTGAAGATTCATTTTCTGGGTAAATGTGATATCCTTTACATCTCCTGCATACACAGGCTCTAAGAAGGACTTCTCCACCATCGTATTAGTACCTGTTATCTCCGTACCCCTTACCGTCTTAATGGTAAAAGCAAAGATAGGCGCCGGGATGTCCCTGTTGATCACCACACGCATATGAATGGTAAATTCCTGACCTTTTAACACTGCTGTTGTCCTGATCTGATGATCATCCGTAATATAATACTCAGCAATGGTAGCCGCCTGATCACCATATTCCAATGCATCCGGGTTGATCCCTTCACCCTCCGGCGTTTCTTTTTTGCCAGTCTTCTTGTCATTTTTTCCACCGGCATGCTTTGCAGCCAGATCTGTCAGTTCTTTATCATTTAAAAGCTCACTGGTAGCACCTTCACTGCTTGGCAGCTCATACTGTCCCACCAATACCCGCTTATAAATATCGATCATTTCCTTAGGGTCGCCTTCCCCTAACAGATCCCCCTGATTTAACAGGATAACACGGTCACAATATTTGGCGATACTGCTCAGATCATGGCTGACCATTAGAATAGTCTTGCCCATTTTCTT
Organism: Lachnospiraceae bacterium; assembly: GCA_028693705.1. Classification (GTDB taxonomy): domain Bacteria; phylum Bacillota; class Clostridia; order Lachnospirales; family Lachnospiraceae; genus JAQUUX01. Next base: position 27,825 of record JAQUUX010000028.1, read on the forward strand.
GAATTCTTCAAACTTGTGATAGCATTTTGCCTGGAAGAAAACATCCCCTACGGATAAAGCCTCATCTACAATCAATATCTCCGGTTCTATATTAATCGCCACAGCAAAAGCCAGTCGTACAAACATACCACTGGAATAGGTCTTCACCGGCTGATAAACATACTCTCCAATATCTGCAAAATCCAGAATATCCTGAAGCTTTTCTTCGATTTCTTTTTCCGAGAAACCGATCATGGTACCATTTAAATAAATATTCTCAATACCGTTATATTCCATATTAAATCCGGCACCTAATTCCAGAAGAGCAGAGATACGGCCATCCACATGGACTTCCCCTGCTGTAGGATTTAAAACACCGGTAATAATCTTCAAAATAGTGGATTTACCGGAACCGTTGGTTCCAATGATGCCAATGGTCTCGCCCTGATAAATCTTCATATTTACATCATTTAAAACATAGTGCTCCACATGTCTTTTCTTCTTAGAAAGCCCAAGTGCCTCTACCACACGGTCTGCCGGCTTTGCATAAAGATTATATTTCTTTTTTACATGGGATACTTCTATTGCTATTTTTTTATCCATTTTTTCCTCATTTACATAATATCTGCGAAATGTACTTTCAACCGTTTAAAGATCAGGGCTCCGATTCCAAATACTACTACTGTGAATATCCAGAAATACATCATGGAAAAGAAGTCTGCCCAGAACCATTCCTGTCCATAAATGGAAGTCCGGTAACCATTGACGATATAAACCAAAGGATTTAATTTAAACAGTACCTGCATAAACGGTGTCAGCATATTCAAATCCCACAGAATAGGGGTTGCCCACATACCGATCTGCAATGCGATATTGATGATCTGCTGCAGATCCCTGAAGAACACCACAATTGCACAGGTAGAATAACTGATCCCCAGTACCAGTACAAACAGACAGAAACTGTAGTAGACAATCTGCAGTGTATAAACAGTTGGCATATAACCATAACAAATAGCCACAATGATCAAAACCCCTACAAAGAAGGCATGAATAAACGTGGCTGCAATAATCTTTATAATTGGCAGAATACTGATCTTAAATACTACTTTTTTTACCAGATAACTGTATTCCAGGAGTGCTGTTGTTCCCTGAGGCAAGGCCTCTGAAAAATAGAACCATGGAACCAGACCAGCTGTCAGATACAGTACATAAGGCACATCCACACCGCTTGCCACCATCTGGCTCCTGGTCTGAAATACCTTATCGAATACGATCCAGTACATCACCACCGTGACTACAGGCTGTGCCATTGCCCAAAGAGCACCCAGATAAGAACCTGCATATCTCTTCTTGAAATCGTTTTTGGACAGCTTCCAGATCAGTCTTCGGTTCTGATATAACTCCACCGGCAGAACTGTCAGCTTGTCATAGAGCAGTGTAAAAGCTGCACATGCTGCCAGCAAAACAACACATATTACGATCTTCTTGGTCAATTCCGACTGTGCATTGGCCAACGGATTTTCATGCAATACAATAATCAGTCCAATTAAGAATGCCGCCAGGCAAAATAAACCAATTCCCTTTTTCTTGCTAAGGGAGTATGACCTTTTGGCTTTCATCAGTTTTTTCAATCTTTTTTCCTCGCACTCCATTTATCAGCAGCGTATGCCTTGATGCCGCCCCATTTCTGATCCTTATCGGATAATAACAGTTCCATGCCTTCCGGAATCGGCCATTCTACGCCAATGTCAGGATCATTCCAGAGGAGACCACCTTCATCATTCGGATGATAGAAATCAGTACACTTATAACAGAATTCTGCATAATCGGATAATACCAGGAATCCATGGGCAAAATTTTTCGGGATAAAGAATTGTTTTTTATTCTCTGCAGATAATAATTCTCCATGCCATTTACCAAAGGTCTTAGAGCCTTCCCGCAAATCCACAGCCACATCATATACCTCGCCATTGATCACACGTACCAGTTTATCCTGTGAATATTCAAACTGGAAATGCAATCCTCGTAACACGCCTTTTCTGGATGCTGACTGGTTGTCCTGTACGAATACCTGGTCAATTCCGGCTTCCTTAAAATCATTATAATTATAGGTCTCCATGAAGTAACCTCTGGGATCACCAAACACTGACGGTGTAATAATCTTCAGTCCTTCTATTTCACATGTTTCTACTGTTATTTTACCCATTTCCCTGTATCCTCTTTCTTTTCTATTTCTATATTCTCATTTCGGATTTTAATCCACTGCTTCCTGCTCCGTATCTTCCGGCTGCAGATAACTGATATCCAGATCCACATTTCCTTCTATACCATCGATGCTGCCCTTGGAAGTATACTGCCACATTGTATAATAGCCCTCATACTCCGGTATCTCACGATACTCTGCCAGCCAGGTCTCAAAGGAAGAAAGTCTGTCTGCGTATAAGTTATTATTCAGCCAATTCCTGCTGGCATATACACCTGCTCCAAATCCTGCATTTCGAAGAGTAGAACAAAATGCCTCACATACCGTAGTCCTGGTTTCTGCATCCAGAGCATCTGCCCTGCCGTTTCCACCAGCTCCCTCTGTATCTATATATACAGGGTAATCCAGCTGATAGCGCTCACAAAGAGTCACTACCATAGAAGCTTCTTCCACTGCCTCTACCTCATTTGTTGCCTGGGTAAAGAAATACACACCCACAGGAATACCTGCCTCCGCCGCGCCACGCATATTCTGTGCAAAGAAAGGATCCTCTACCAGACATCCCGTCTGGGAACCACGGTATCCGCAACGGATAATGGCAAATTGAACACCGGCATCCCGTACCTTTTCCCAGTCAATATCTCCCTGGTACTTGGACACATCAATGCCGAATATACCGTTTTCAGAACGGATATCCGTCATCTCTGATTTATCCGCATCCTCAGTAGCACCGTTTTCTCCGGTATCCTCTGCTGCTGCGTTGACCTGATCCTCTGTCAGAATCAGCAAATCAATATCATCAATGACTACATATTCCACTTTATCCTTTACCAGGATCTTCGTAGGATTCTCCGGCACCTCATATCCGGCCACCGGTTTCAGAGTGACATAGTAATCTCCCGCCTTCAAATCTCCAATGTAGATCACGCCATCCTGATCCAGATCCTTGTATTCTCCCAGGCTGTTTCCATCCTGGTTGTCAGAAAGTGTTACCAGAAGGCTCTGGTCTGTAATCAGAAAGCCACCTGCATTTACCACCTGCACACGAAGATCTTTTTCCACAGAAGTTACTACCAGCGATAGTCGGTTGCTGTTATTTTCCAATAACAGTTTTTCGGCTGCGCTAAGCTTGGGATCAAAAAAAGTCTCATCATACTGGAAAGCCGCCAGATTATTGCCTACCTGGGTTCCGAAAATGGTCTTTTCGCCATTGCTTTGTCTGTTCTGCTCCGTTACTGTCTGCGTCTCGGCAGGCGCAGTCTGTCCCGTCACCGGAACACCCAGTCGTCTTTCAATTGTTTCACAGTTCACATATGCCATAAATGCAAAGATCAATACCATTGCAGAAAAAACTGCCAAAATGGTTCTTCTCTTTAGCTTAGAGTCCATTCGCAACCTCTACCAGATATTTTCCATAATTGGTCTTCATCAAAGGCTCTGCTAATTTTAACAGTTGCTCCTTTGAGATGAATCCACGTTTAAATGCAATTTCTTCAATACAGGAAATATAAAGTCCCTGTCTCTTCTGAAACGCCGCCACAAAATCTGCCGCATCCAGCAGTGAATCATGATTTCCCGTATCCAGCCATGCAAAACCACGACCCAGAGTCTCCACCTGCAAAGTACCGCTTCTCAAATACTCATTGTTGATACTGGTGATCTCGATCTCGCCTCTTGCTGAAGGCTTAACGTTCTTTGCAATATCAACTACATCATTATCATAGAAATACAATCCCGGTACTGCATAATTGCTCTTTGGCTTCTCAGGCTTCTCTTCAATGGAAAGAGCCTTTCCGGTTTCATCGAACTCTACAACACCGTATTCTCTCGGGTCTCTTACATAATATCCAAAAATCGTAGCGCCCTGGTCTCTGGATGCCACTTCCTTTAAGACACGAGAAAAGCTCTGTCCATAGAAAATATTATCTCCCAAAACAAGTGCCACACTATCCGATCCGATAAAATCTGCCCCAATGATAAAAGCGTCAGCCAGTCCACGGGGTTCTTCCTGTACTGCATAATTCATACGAAGTCCCAGCTGCTCCCCGGTTCCAAACAATTCTTCAAATACCGGAAGATCTCTCGGTGTGGATATGATCAAAATGTCGCGAATTCCTGCCAACATCAGTGTAGATAAGGGATAATAAATCATCGGTTTATCATAAACCGGCATAATCTGTTTTGATATAGCCTTTGTCAATGGATATAAGCGGGTTCCGGATCCGCCAGCCAGAATAATACCTTTCATGTAAGTTCTCCTTTAAATGCTGCTCACACGATGAGCAATTTTATTCTTCATTTTACCACATATGAGGGGATTATGTAAAATTTTCCTTTTGAAAATCAAAAACGAGGCACTGATTCTCCAGTTGCAGAGTAATCAACACCTCATTCTTTTTTGTTTTGCTTATTTATACATTTCCTGATAATATTTCTGATAATCTCCGGATGTCACATTCTTCATCCAGACCTCGTGCTCAAAGAACCATTTAATGGTCAGCTTAATGCCATCCTTGAACATAGTCTCCGGCTCCCAGCCGATTTCTGCTTTGATCTTATCCGGTGCAATCGCATAGCGGCGGTCATGGCCTTTGCGGTCTTCCACATAAGTGATCAGATCTTTGCTGACCAGCTTCTTGCGAGGATCGGAGTCCGGTAACATTTCCTGTAACGTTTCCAGGATGATGTTAATGATCTCGATGTTCTGTTTTTCATTATGGCCACCAATGTTATAGGTCTCAAACAAACGGCCTTTTTCCTGTACCATATCAATTGCCTTTGCATGGTCTGCTACATATAACCAGTCACGGACATTTTTACCATCTCCGTAAACCGGAAGCTTCTTACCCTGTAACGCATTGTTAATGATCAGTGGAATCAATTTCTCCGGGAACTGATAAGGGCCATAGTTATTAGAGCAGTTGGTGATATTTGCCGGGAATTTATAAGTATCCATATATGCCTTTACCAGCATATCAGAGCTGGCCTTACTTGCTGAATATGGGCTGTGTGGCGCATATGGGGTTGTCTCATAGAAGAAATCCTCCGGGTTTTCCAGAGAACCGTAAACCTCATCCGTAGAAACATGAAGGAATTTCTTGCCTTCTTTAAAAGTACCATCCGGCAATTCCCATGCTTCCTTTGCACTGTTTAACATCACTGCCGTTCCCAGTACATTTGTCTGTACAAATACTTCCGGGTTCTTAATGGAACGGTCTACATGGCTTTCTGCTGCAAAATGTACGACACGGTCAATATCATTTTCTGCAAATACCTTGCGGATTGCATCCTTATCACAGATGTCAGCTTTTACAAAAGTATAATTATCCCTTTTCTCCACATCTTTTAAATTTTCCAGATTGCCTGCATAAGTCAGTGCATCCACATTAATAATACGGATTTCATTATCATATTTTTTAAACATATAATGAATATAATTGGAACCGATAAAACCGGCGCCGCCTGTTACCAGATATGTTCTCATTTCTACCTCTCATCCTGTCGCAGTTGCGACACTTTAAAATTTAATCATAAAAGAGCCTGTCCTATTATGTACAGGCTCTTCATTATTTTACTTCGTTTTTAGGAAAGTGTCTATCCCCTAATATCCAAGATAACTGATATTCAAATCCACGTTACCGCTGATACCGCTGACAGAACCTTTAGAGGAATACTGCCATAAATTATATCTGCCGGAATAGGTTGGTGTTGCTGCATACTGTGCCAGCCAGATCTTGTAATTGCCAAGGCTTCCCGTATTGATCTTAGAGGTAAGCCAGCTCTTGTTCGCATATACACCTGCTGTATAGCCGGAATTCTGAATGGTTGCGCAGAATGCATTGATGACTGCTGTTCTGGTCCCCGCATCCAGTCCGTTGGCACGTCCGCCGCTTGCAGACTCCACATCCAGGAATATCGGATAGCTGATCTTATGTCCCTTCACCAGACCAAGTACCATAGAAGCTTCTTCTACCGCCTCTACCTGATTTACTGCCTGTGTAAAGAAATAAGTACCTACTTTCAGGCCGGCAGAAGCTGCACCATTGATATTGGCAGAATACTTGGAATCCTGAATCAGTGCTCCTGTTGTAGATCCACGGTATCCGCAACGGATAATCGCATAAGATACACCGGAATTTTTAACAGAACTCCAGTTAATAGATCCATTCCATTTAGAAACATCAATTCCCATACTGCCGGATCCGGATTTTAATGCACCGTCTCCGTCAAAGGAATACTTGGCGCCCTGAATAACCTGATCACCTGTTACTTTATTTCCGTTCTTATCAAAGAAATAAGTCTTTCCATCAATGGTCTGCCAACCGGTATAAGAATAATCGGTTGCCACATTTGTTTTCTTATAGAACGTACTGTAATTATAGTAGTCGGCATAATGTGCCAACTTGTATTCATTACCCACCTTGATATACAGTTCATTTCCATGATTATCTTTAAGAACTGTAGTGGTATCTTTTTTCGGATCATTTTTTACCGTTACTTTATAGGTTGCTGTTGCCACTGGTGTTGCTTTGGTGGTAGCTGTAATCGTTGCCGTTCCTGCTGCCACACCGGTGATCTTACCGCCGTCGACTTTTGCAATCTTTTCATTATCTGATTTCCAGGTCACAGTCTTATCTGAAAGTGAATCCGGTTTTACCGTAGCTGTAATCGTGGTACTGTTACCTGCAATAATCGTTCCGGAGGTTGCAGATAATGACACGGTTGGCTTGTCTGCCGTTACTGTTACCTTGTAGGTAGCTGTTCCTGCCGGCGTTGCTTTAGTCGTTGCTGTAATCGTTGCTGTCCCAGCTGCCACACCGGTAATCTTTCCGCCATCTACTGTTGCAATCTTCGCATCGCTGGTGGTCCAGGTCACAGTTTTATCTGAAAGATTGTCCGGCTTTACAGTTGCTGTAATCGTAGTGGATGCCCCAACACCGATACTGCCGGAGGTTGCCGACAGAGTAATGGATGGATTTTCCACTTCTTCCACTGTTACGCTGCAGGTTGCTGTCTTGCCGCTGTCCCCTTTAGCCTTAGCAGTGATAGTTGCTGTTCCCTTTGCAACTGCTGTTACTTTTCCATCAGAGACAGTTGCTATACTTGTATTTGAACTTTCCCAGCTAATTCCTTTATCACTTGCGTCACTCGGCGAAATAGTAGCTGTTAATGTTTCGGAACTGCCTTTCTTCAAAGAAAGAGAGCTTTTGTTCAAAGATATCCCTGATACTGCAATTGTTTTATTGGATACCGTCACGGTACAACTTGCGGACTTGCCACTGCCATCTGCTGCCGTTGCGGTAATGGTAGCTTCTCCCGCACTCTTAGCTGTTACGGAACCACCGGAGACGGATGCCACACTATCGTTAGAACTTGACCAGTTAACATCTTTATTACTTGCATCGCTCGGTTCTACTGTTACGGATAAGCCTTCACTATCTCCCACTGATAAGGAAAGGGAAGAAGAACTTAGTTTCACTTCAGAAACAGAAACTGTTGCAGGGCTTCCACCGCCATCTCCACCTTCGCCGTTTCCACCGCCTTCACCTTCGCTACCGCCTTCACTGCTACCGGTATCCGGGGTACCTTCGGTTCCGGTCAATTTATAAAATCCGTAAACATCCCTGGCTCTTGCAGTTGTACTGGGATCTGTCACACTGGATTTTGAAACGGTTTCGTAGCCTTCTTCGCTGCCATTTGCTTTCCTGGTAGATTCAACCCATTCTACAGTATCCTTTAAAACGGATTCCACAGCAGTATCTACTACAGCTGTATCTTCCTTGGCTACATTGACCTGCGCCTCAGTCTTTACTTCATCAGCCACATCTACTTTTTTGTATTCAATCGTATCTTTTACGGTAATGTCCTGGCTGTCTGTGGAGATAATATACTCGTCATGTCCGCTTATGGCTTTCATTGCCACAGTATACTTTCCGGCTTTGATGTCTTTTTTATAGATAACACCATCCATATCGTCATCTGTGTATGTAGTAGTTTTCTTATCCGGACCGGTTACATCCACTTCAAATGGGACATTAGGAATCAGCTTTCCTGACTCGTCATTAGAAAACTTAATCTTGATATCACTCATAATAGAGCTCAAGTTCATCTTGACCGTAACGTCACCTACCGGCTCTTCACTTTCTTCGGTTTCCTGTGCCTCTGCTAAAGCTTCGGTTTTGGCCCTGGTAGCATCTGTTACTGCTAACAGACCACTTTCTCCAATTATATTAACACCCTGAAGATTTTCTCCCAAAGCTGCAAAGCTGCTAACCTGTGCTGCCTCACTTCTGCTGCCAACAAATACGACGCCCACAGTTACTGCCAGCACCATAATGGCCACACCGGTCACTGCTATGATCCTGTCTGATCTGAACATGCTGCCGATTTTCTTAATGATTTTCTGAACCGTTCTTCCGATGGAAGCTGCTATTCCAGCAAAAGGCCCGCGTCTTCTGTCATCGTCATATTCATCATCTTCGTAAAATTCGTCGTCTTCATACTCCAGATCGTCGTCATACTCATCATCATATTCTTCGTCGTAGCTTTCATCATCTGCATAAGCTGCTGCATCTGAGTCCTCATAGTCATCTTCATAGGCTTCGTCATCCGCATATTCTACGTCATCATCCTCGCCATATTCTTCTCCATAGGTCTCATCATCTGCGTAGGCAGCATCATCCTCTTCGTAATCTTCATCCTCTGCATAGACGGTATCGTCATCTTCATATGTATCTTCATAGTCCCCATCTTCTGCGTCTTCTTCCTCATCCGCATACATGGTTTCATCATCTTCGTAAAATTCGTCGTCTTCTACCATTTCATCATCTTCCATGTAGAAGTCATCATCGTACTGATCGTGCTTTTTTCCAAATAATTTTATCATTTACCCACAAACCCTTCTGTTTTAACAATTCCGTAACATTATAGCATGGGACATTTTTCTAAGCAAGGCATTTGCCCAGTTCCCACAAGTTACCAAAATCCTATATTATAGCTAATTTTGTCGATGCCTCATTTCCCGGCTAGTGTAAAGTTTTTGTAGGAAAATTAAATAGACAAAAGAAGAAAGCTCCAATCTTGTGTTATGATTTTAACGACGAAGAAAAAATCTAATACAAGAGAAGGAGCTTTCTATGATTAAGCGTATACAACAGTTTCAAACAGAAGGGATAAAAAAGATAGATAAAGTTTTTGCAGATTATTCAGCAGATATGACAAAGGTAGCAGAAATGGTGCAGGGAGTGATGAAAGGTGTGGTTGACCTTGGTCT
>JAQUUX010000029.1 GCA_028693705.1 Lachnospiraceae bacterium
CCAATCTGTTAAAATACAGACCAAAGTTATAATTTCGATGACCGGCAATTGCACAGTTTCCCGTTTCCCCGGGATATGCCGTGCCTTCCATATGACCAAGTGCTTTGGCTAATGTCCAGCGAGCAGACCCGTCTTTGACAATTTCTTCACATGAAATTGACGGAATCCGTAAAATAGCAATTATGTCTTCATTTTGATCTGATATATCATCGACAGCAGTACTTGTTTCTGATACATAACCCGCCGTGGAATCCTCTTTCCGAATTTTTTCTTCAAAGATTTTTTCTCTAAAAGCTGTAACTTCCCGTTTGTTTACCCGGGCAGCATAAAGATTCATCCCAAAGGTACTGACAATCAGGAAAAGTCCCATCCCTATCAACCCCAGTGCAAGCAACTGTCTGGTGGTAAACTTTTCCTGCAAATCATTAATGAATTTTGGCTTTCTAATATTTATCATTTCTTTTTATGTTTTCTCCTGCTCTGTACTATATCCAGATACAGTACCAGCACTCCGGCTAACATCATAGCCAGACCTAAGATATACATGATACCGCTCCCCCAGAAACCACCGGTCTTTGGCAATGTCTGACCTTCTCTCATAGCACCCAGAACATACGCTCTTATCTCTGCCGATGCATTATCAAAGAAATGCTCATCCTGTGCCATAATAGCACGAATTTTCTCTTTCAGCTGCACTTCAGCAGCAGCTTTTTCTTCGCCTTCTGGCAGTTGTAATAGATTCGTGATCTCGTTAAGTACCTCGGTATCTGTAACAGTAATGACATCCTGTGGATTTGATCCGGTAACAATCTGAAGTGATCTTACTCCCCTCTGTGAAGTGGTAGTCACCGCAGTATTTGTGGCAGTTGTAGATCCACCATCGTCATCGTCGTCATTATTATCATGGTTATCATTATTACCACTATTGTTGCCACCATTAGCATCACTATTTACAGGCTGATTAATAAACTCATGATTCAACGTCGCTGCACCTTCTGCCGGTGCTTCAAAGGACCAAACTTCAGTTCCCAGCTGATAACCTGTCGGAGGAGTTTTCTCAACAATTGTATAATCAACACCTGCCGCAAGACCGGAAAAAGTTACCTTTCCATCTCTTCCTGTCGTTCGCTCTGCAATAGTCTGTCCTTTATATTGTAAAGCAAAGACTGCACCTGCCAATAATTGTCCTGAAGGATTTTTCTTTACAGCAACCGCCGCACTCAAATCACCCAGCTGTCCGCCACTGGTGGTCAGCACGCTTGCAGAAACCGAGGCAGTTGATGACTGTGTTCCGGTTCCCACGCTGCCTTCGATATGGTTTGTATAAGGTGCCTTACTTATATCCATCACCTTTGCCTGATATTTCAGCACATAGGCATTTTTATTTCCTGTCCTTTGCGGGAAAGTAACGGTCATCACCGTTTGTTCCCCAACTGCCTTTGTAGTCACCTGAAAGTCACTTTCTAAGGTAAGCGGTTCGACAAACGCCCCCGCGGCATTAACAGCAGCCTTATACAGCTTTACACTGTCAGGATTTAAGGAAAGACCTGCTGACAAGGTATCTGTCATAGTCATACCCGGAGTAATGGTCTTTTGCGGCTGATTGATATGAACCGTGTAGCTGATCACATTACTGGTGCTTATGGTTTTATCCTTTTTTAAAAGTACATTGTTAATCTTTGTCTTTCCAGTATCGGTTGCTCCCACACTGTTATGTTTATGCTTTAAGGTGGCACTGTTATTTACATCAAAAGCTGTGTTTTTGGAAACAAGATCCGTGTACTCATCCACATTAGCTACTACGGTTTTCATGGTAACACTCTTGGTTGCCGATTCGCCTTCAGATGCATCGATATTGGCCATATATACCTTTACCATTTGCCTGTATTTTCCCGGGTTATCATTATCCGGTTCCATGCTGGTGTTATAATATGGAGTTACTCCACCGGCTTCTGTCTGAGATTTTACCTCTGCTCCATTGATGAAAACAGGAGTAGTGGATGTCAGTACAAAGCTTGCAGGAAGTAAATCCTCAATGACCGGAGCTGTCAGGGACATTTTCTTCGGATTAACCTTAAACTCCCAGGTCATGGTATGAGTATTATGATCGTAGGTTCCATCCATCTTCTCGAAGATTTTCCCGTCAATTTTCTGCTAAGCTGTGGCAGTATCTACCTTACTGCCATCATTATAAAGTTCTGCCTTATTTGTATAGGTATGGGCGGCATCATCCTTCTTATTATCAGAAATAGCAGTCCACTGGTTATCAGACTTTGACGGATCCAATTCCAGTTCGGTTTTTATGATAAATTTAACTGTCGTTTTATTTGCATCATTTCCCAGAGTCAGATCAATACCTTCCCCCTCAGTAGACGGTATATCCACCGGGACGTGATCTGTCCAATATGTATCACCCAATGAAATCCCATTTGCTGAAGGAATGCTAATATCATAACTGCCATCCGCCTTCTTTACAAGATTCTGCCCGGGCTGCACCAGTTCTCTAACCTTAACATTAGTCAACGCAATTTTATTTTCATTTACCGTCACTTCCCATGTAAACTGATGGGTTACAGGATCATACCCTGTACATTTCTTAGAAATAACACTGTTAGAAATTGCATCTGCTGATTGTGAAAAACCGGGTACTCCGATATTGGTTATGGTTGCATTATCACCAGCCCCTTTGTATTGCCAGTCAAACTCCATCCAGGCTGTATTGGATGGCTTTTTCTGATTGGTCTGTAAATATTGTTCATAATTATCAATCTGTGTCTGATAAGTAATAATATATTGACCATTTAAGTCTCCAATATCATAATACCAGCTGTAAGCATTTCCCTGTGCAGTTGTACCAGAAGAATTCTCTACGTTCTCAGTAACAACAGGGGCTAACACCGGAATTGCATTTATATTTGCACTCACCGTAGAAGAAAGAAAATTCATCTTAGGTGCATCTGCCATTTTGTCATAGATCTTCACATTTTTGAAGTAGAAACCGTTGGTATCCACCGTAATTTGCCATGTGATTGTCCCATTCGAACTGTCAACGTTAGTTGCTTCTTTCTGAAAAGAATACAGTTTGACATTTTCGGTTACTGTTGCATTCTTCTGACAAACAGGTGTTGTCATACCAGCCTCATATAACCCTGCCTGATTGGTAAAGGTCATATCAGATCCATCCTTAGAAGCCAGATAATAAGTACCGCCATTTACCATTTTTTCGGTCAGAAGACTTTTAAACGCTGCTTCGGTAGGTCTGGTCTTATATGTAAAAAAAGTAACACCTCCCGGCTCATTTAAATCTTTATTGGCAAAGATTGGATTTGCTGTTTTAAAAGAGGCTGCATCATAAGTATACGCCAGACCGTCTGCATCTACAGACAGATTTATAGATGCATCAGATGGTTCTACATCATCATTATGTCCTGTTCCAATTTTAAAAGATCCCTCCACATACTCCTGATTATCACTAAAAGAATCCTTAAATACTAATGCAGGTTTTCCATCCGTTCCATAGATAACAGGATTGCTGTCATTTGTAATCCCAACAGTCCATGTAATCTCACCATCACTATATACACCATTTTTTTCCATAATTGGATTCTTTTTCGCATAATCTGTAACATTGGCATTGATGGTAGTTGCCGGATTGGAAAAGGTCAGTGCCTGTTCCTCCAGTCCTCCCAGTTTATCCTCATTAAATTGCACCGTTACACCAACATATGCATTATCCAGATAGGATTGGGCAAAATCACTATTGATTGTCAGGCTTACAACCAGTGCACCATCTCCATCAGCCTCTGCTTTTGCGGTTCCAAAAGTAACACCCTGTGCCTGAGCAGGCCATTCAATAGAAGTCCCTGTCGGCAGCTTTAACTGATTGGGAATGGTTGTTAATGTATATTTTTTTTCCTTTATGACATAAAATTTATCTGACGGTCCAGCTAACGGTTTTTCAGTCTCGTCAGCTGCAAAATACAGAGGATTTTTCATTTTCAACTTAATGATATATTTCGTCCCCAATGTCATGGATACATCATCTGTCATCTCTGTATCAGTATTCGTAACAAGCGTAATCGCAACACTGTCCACCATGTTATCAGTTATCTCTGATACCGCTCCAGCACTGCGCGGAAATGCGAAAAGCATTGGTTTTTGCAACGACAGACCAGTATTTTCCGGCGATATCGTTTCTTCAGTTTCTATCGTAGTCTCCGTTACGTCTGATTCATTTACCGGTTCGGATTCATTTGTTTCTGTTGTCTCAGTAGTTTCAGAAGAAGATTCTGTTGTCTCAGAAATGGATTCTGTTGTTTCAGATGTAGATTCTGCTGTTTCAGACATATTCTCCACAATATTATTATCGCCCTGACCTTCTGCATGTACAGATGCGATTGGCTCAATTAACATGGGTGATATCATAGTAATACAAAGTATAATGCATATTATAAATTCCATTCTTAAGATTATTTTTTTCATTAGAAAACTTCTCTGTCTCACTTTTGTTAATTCAGTATATTGTATTTTTCTACAAATTTCTACCTATTTCATGCTATATATTGATTTTTACGCTTAAAATGCAATCAGTTTGACCATGAAAAATTGATTTTGAAACGAATATTCGAAAACAGCATCATCTTTTTTAGCAAAAGCCTGTACACTTTTCAAGCCATAACCATGACCACTCCCGGGCTGAAAAGAGACAGGAAGTCCTGTGCGATTTGAAAATTCAATTTTTCCTGTATAAGAGTTACTGATGTTGAGCACCAACTGTTCTTTTACCCGCTGAATTTTAATGGATACTGTTTTTTTACCGACACCTTTTACTTCTGATGCAGCACGAATTTCGTTTTCCAGTAAATTAGATACTACCGCCGCATACTCATATTCATTTACCTTTAATTTAGCCGGCACATGTAAATCCATATCCAGCCTTACCTGTAACTGTCTTGCCATAGTAGCACAATAAGAAATAACACTGTTCACGGAAATATTTTCACAATAGCGCACCGGTTTTGCATGTTCTAATGCAACCGTAGTTCTTTCCAAAAGACCTTTTATTTTGTCATACTCTTTTTCCTGCAAATAGGTATAGAGCATTTGTTCATAGTGCCGCAAGTCATGACGAATAATCGCATTTTCTTCTTCTTTTTGCATCAGCTGGTCAATTTCATTAGGAATTCTTTCTGCATAGATCTGCATATATTCCTGTTTGTTTTTTTCTTCGTAATTTTCTTCACGCTCCGCCAGCATATGCACCAGAAACACGAAAGTTAGAATCATCAGCATCAATTCCAGAAAAATAGCCGGTATCACTTCCACGTTTTTGTAAATATTCAGAGGCCATACGCTTAGAGAATAGGTGAGTCCATAAAATAAAGCCGGAAGCACGCAAAGAAAGCCCCAGCCTTTGTCGATCTGTTCCTGTTGCTTTAGAAAAAGAGCCCTGCTTCCTCCTATAAAAAACAGCAGAATAACTATATGAATCAAAACCTGCACGCCCAGTGAGATTCCCCGGTTATGAAACAGAATAAACGCAACTGTTCCAGTGATATTACCTGCAAGCACATAAGCAGCAGATAATATACCTACAAATAATGCTCTGAAATCTCTGTACTTATTTATCACAAATGCTGTTCCTTGTACTAATATGATCTCGATAACGGTTAGCATCACACCTTCGGAACGTTTTTCTCCACTGAACAAATAATAATATTCCATCGCTGTTACGACTAAAAAACACCCAGCCATATAGAATATTGTTCTGCCTCGATTATATTTTTTATTGGAAAAAAAAACAAAAAAATCATTAAAAATATCATGGAAACTCTATTTTCCAAAAATACTTCTAAAATGGTTGTTTCATATCCCATCGTCATATCAAACATCATCCTGATCTCCCGTCATAAAATGCAGATAAGCACTTTTAACCTGTGCATAACGGTTTCTGCTGATTGGAATCTGCTCTCCACTATCCAAATACAATTCTTTTTGATGTATTAATTTAATATACTGCATATTAACAAAAAAAGATTTATGAGACTGAATAAAGTTTCCATTTTTACAAGCCTCTTCCACACTGCTTTCAAAACTTTTTCTGTTACAGATACTTACAATTTCTTCTTTATTGCACAAATGATAAACTGCTGTACGGGATACGTTCTCAATATAAGATACCTCATTAATATCTACTGTAGTTGTACCGTCTTTTGTGTTTACCAGAATTTTATTTTTTTGTTTTCGATTATGATATTGTATCGCCGCCAGTAATGCCGGTTCCAGCTGTTCAAATTCCACCGGTTTTTCCAGATAAAACATAGCATGAATACCATATGCCTCAAAGGCAAATTCCCGGGCCGTTGTAGTGTAGAGAATTGGTGTATTCGGATTATTTCTTCTAATCTCACGTCCTAATTCGATTCCATTTAATTCCGGCATTAAAATATCCAAAATAAACACATCGAACTTTTTGCAGTTACATTGCTGTTTTAATTCGGTAGAAGAAGAAAAACTTTCAAAAACACATTCCATTTCCGGATGCGCCTGTAAAAAGAGGTCGCAGAAACTCTGTAATCGCTTTAGATCTTCTGCATCATTATCGCACAATGCAATTTGAAATATCATAGTATATCTCCAAACCAAAGGCAGTCCCCAGATTGATCAGGAACTGCCTTTATATGTATTTTATATAAGTTTACTCCTCAACAGTGTCTGCCGCAACCTTTTCTGCTCGTGCAGCTACTTCTTTTGCCTGCAGATCTGACGGAAGCTGCTCATAGCGAACAAACTCATAACTGAAATCGCCGCGTCCTCCGGTCATAGAACGAAGCACTGTACAATAACCATACAAACTGCTCATAGGCACTTCTGCTTCAATTATCTGATAACCGCCATCACTTGGATTCATACCAAGAGTACGACCACGTCGTTTGTTCAAATCTCCCATAACATCGCCGGTATAACGTTCCGGTACCTTTACCTTCAATAACTGGATAGGCTCCAGCAAAATAGGATCAGCTTCCATGAATCCCTTCTTAAACGCCTGTTTTGCTGCCGTTTTAAATGCCATTTCAGAAGAATCCACAGGATGATAGGAACCATCGTATAAAACTGCTTTTACACCAACAACCGGATAAGCTGCAAGTGGTCCTCTGGCAATGGAATCAGCTATACCTTTTTCTACAGCTGGGAAGAAGTTCTTCGGAACTGCACCACCCACTACCTCTTGAGCAAACTCATAAGGTGCTTCCAGATTGCCTGACGGCTCAAAGCGCATCTTTACATGTCCATACTGACCATGTCCTCCGGATTGTTTTTTATACTTATATTCCACATCCGCCTTTTTACGAATGGTTTCTCTATAGGCAACTTTTGGCTGTTCCAAAGTGATGAATACTTTATACTCATTTAACAGCTTGCTCACAACAACCTCTAACTGCTGATCCCCCATGCCATAGAGTAACATCTGCCTGTTCTCTGCATCATTTATAACCTTCAGCGTCTGATCCTCATGAGTCATCTTCTGCAGTGTCTGGGATACCTTATCGATATCGGCCTTATTGGGTACCTTATAACGCATATAGGTATATGGCTTCGGTAAATCTTTCTTTCCAAAATGAATAACATTCGCTTTTGTAGAAAGAGTATTACCAGTTCTGGCAGCAGTCAGTTTTGGAATCGCTGCTATATCTCCTGCAAAGATTTCTTTCACCTCAATCGGCTTATTTCCCTGAAGTACATAGAGTTTGCTGATCTTCTCTTCAATATCCTTCTCCTGATTGTAAATCAGATCATCCGGTTTTAACACACCTGAGCAAACCTTTACCAGGGAATATTTTCCAATAAAAGGATCCACAATGGTCTTAAAAATATAAGCCGACTTTGGTTTAGAAAAATCATAATCAGCTTCAAATACCTCGCTGGTCTTTAAATTCACACCTGCAACCTTTGCATTTTCCGGACTTGGAAGATATTTTACAATATCATCAAGTAACGTATAAATACCCTGGCACAGAATATTAGAGCCCATGGACATTGGTACAATGGAACCTTCATTTACATTATTCTTCAATGCAAGTCTGATCTCATCCTCTGAGAAAGTATCACCTTCAAAGTAGCGGTTCATAAACTCTTCCGACGTTTCAGCAACTGCTTCTAATAAAGTATTCTTGCACAATTCAAGATTTGCCTTGCTATACTCAGGCATTTCACATTCTACAACTTCTTTGCCTTCCCAACGATACGCTTTTTCTGTTATAACATTAATATACCCGACAAACTTTTCATTTTCACGGATCGGCAAATGGAATGGAGCGATTTTCTTACCATAAAGATTCGTCATATCCTCCACTACCTGTCTGAAGGAAGCATTATCAATATCCATGTCTGTTACAAAAATCATTCTTGGTAAATGGTATTCTTCGCAAAGTTCCCAAGCCTTCTCGGTTCCCACTTCGATTCCTGACTTACCGGACACTACAATAATTGCTGCATCAGCAGCACTGACTGCTTCTTCAACTTCACCAACAAAGTCAAAATATCCCGGTGTATCCAGTAAATTAATCTTGATGCCTTCCCATTCCAACGGAACAACAGAAGTACTGATGGAAAACTGTCTTTTCTGTTCTTCTTTGCCAAAATCACTAATGGTATTTCCATCTGTGACCTTGCCTATTCTGGATGTGAGTCCTGCCAGATAAGCCATTGCTTCTACGAGACTGGTTTTTCCTGCTCCGCCATGTCCCATAAGAACCACATTTCTTATCTTGTCTGTCGTGTATACCTCCATATAGTGTCCTCCAATACCTTTATTTGACCGTCATGTAAGACGTTCTTTTTTCTTATGGGTTTATTTTACTAAATGTTTTACGAATCTTCAAGACATTTTGATCATTTTGCACAATTTATTTTGTCTATATTGTTGCTTTTATCTGAATATTCTGTTAATTCGCATCTTGATTTTAACGCGCTAAAATGATAAAATGCAGTAGAAATTATGGTAATAATAGTTATTAAATATTACTCAAATTCTAAACAGAGAACGGAGAAAACTCATGGATTCTATTTCCTGTGGTTTTATTGGTCTTGGACTGATCGGCGGTTCCATATTAAAGGCCCTGAAAGCAGCAAATCCAAATGCCAGGATTGTTGCTTATGATAAAAATACTGTTTCCCTGGAGCTCGCAAAGAGCCAGGGCTATGTGGACGAGATATCAGATTGTATCGGCGATGCCTTTCACGGTCTTACCTATATATTTTTATGTGCTCCTGTATCATTTAATGATGAAAATCTGGCTGCTTTAAAGCCCCTCTTATCTCCCGATACTATTATTACGGATGTAGGAAGTGTAAAAACTGATATTCATGAACACGTAAAGGCTCTTGGACTGGAGAAACAATTCATCGGCGGGCATCCTATGGCAGGCAGTGAAAAGACAGGTTTTGAAAACTCTGCCCAGCGATTACTGGAAAATGCCTACTATGTTCTCACTCCGTCACCTGATGTTCCTTCTGAAAAGACAGCACAGTTCCATGCACTGTTGGCATCACTTGGGGCGATTCCATTGGAACTTTCTTATGAACAGCACGATTATGTAACAGCTGCTATCTCCCATCTGCCACATGTAGTTTCTGCTACCCTGGTAAATCTGGTAAAGAAATCAGATTCTGCCGATGGTATTATGAAGCTGATTGCAGCAGGCGGTTTTAAAGATATTACCCGAATTTCCTCCTCATCCCCTGTGATGTGGCAGAATATCTGTCTGGCCAATACTGCTAATATTTCCAAGCTGTTACAGGATTACATTGAAGCACTTACAGCAATAAAAGCAGAAATTGATACCGGAAATGGCGACGCTCTGTATTCTTTCTTTGATACCGCAAGAAATTACAGAGACAGCTTTGGTAATGCTTCCAGTGGCCCTATTAAAAAGCTGTATTTCTTTTATCTGGACATTACAGATAAAGCAGGTGCATTGTCTCAGGTAGTCAGTCTGCTGGCAGAAGAAAAATTGAGTATTAAAAATATAGGAATTATTCATAATCGTGAATTTGAAGAAGGCGTTCTCAGAATAGAGTTTTACGAAGAAGATATTATGGAAAAAGCCTGCACTTTGCTGCAAAAAAGGCACTATACTGTTCATAGAAAATAAGGAGCATTTGCCATGAAATTTCAAATAATAAAACATCCTTTAAAGGGAGAAATACAAATCCCGGGAGATAAATCCATTTCTCACCGTGCAGTTATGTTCGGTGCACTGGCAGACGGCACCACAGAGATCACTAATTTTTTACAGGGTGCCGACTGTCTCTCTACCATAGACTGCTTCCGAAAAATGGGAATCACCATAGATAACACACCGGAACAAATCACAGTGTACGGAAAAGGTCTGGATGGGCTGACTGCTCCAAATGGCGAACTGTACACCGGTAACAGTGGCACGACTACTCGCATCATCTCCGGTATCCTGGCACCGCAGTCTTTTACCACTGTATTAAATGGAGATGCTTCTATTCAAAAACGCCCTATGAAACGTATCATGGATCCTCTTTCCCAAATGGGAGCTTCCATTAAAAGCATAAAAGGAAACGGCTGTGCCCCGCTTGAAATTACCGGCTCTCCTTTAAAAGGAATCCATTATCAGTCTCCTGTTGCTTCTGCCCAGGTAAAATCTGCCATTCTCCTGGCCGGGCTTTATGCCGAAGGTGAAACCAGCGTAACTGAGCCTGCTATCAGCAGAAACCACACTGAACTGATGCTGCAGTTCTTCGGTGCAAAAGTTTCTTCACTGGGAAATACTGCAACCGTTTCACCCAGACCTGTTTTAACCGGTCAGAAGATCTGCGTGCCCGGAGATATTTCCAGTGCAGCATATTTTATCGCTGCCGGACTTCTGGTTCCCGGTTCCGAAATTCTGATTCAGAATGTTGGTATGAATCCTACGCGTGACGGTATTATAAAAGTAGCGGAAGCCATGGGCGCTAAGTTTATGAGATTGAATGAAACTGTCAGCGGCGAACCAACCTGCGATCTGCTGGTATCTTATTCTCCATTAAAAGGTACTGTAATCGAAGGCGATCTGATCCCTACTTTAATCGATGAATTACCGGTTATCGCTATTATGGCTGCTTTTGCTGAAGGTACTACCATTATTCGCGATGCAGCGGAACTAAAGGTAAAAGAATCCAACAGAATCGATGTTATGGTGGAAAATCTTACAGCCATGGGCTGCGATATAACAGGCACAGATGATGGTATGATCATTAATGGAGGTAAGCCTCTCCATGGTGCAGTCATTGATCCACATTTAGATCACCGCATTGCTATGAGTTTTGCTGTGGCTTCCCTGCTTGCAGAAGGTGAAACAGAAATCAAAGATGCAGAATGTGTCAATATCAGCTATCCGAATTTTTATCAGGATTTAAAATCACTTTGCAGATAAAACTAATAAAAGATTTAATAAAAAACGACATGACCGCTTATCGGGATCATGTCGTTTTATTTACTATTTTATTTCAAAATTATTTTGCAGTATGTTCTACGGTCTGATACACTTCAATTCTGGCTGCATCCATCTCCGGCATTCCTACAAAAGTGGAACCATAGGAAAACAAATCTCCCACCTTTTCAATACGGACAATTTCCAAAAATGCATGTAACACCTCTTTGGTCCAAATGGTAAGATAAGACTCATATATTGCGCCAATTGTTAATGCCTCTGTACAGCTGAAGCCAACTCCGGTTTTAGAAACATCTGTTATCTCAATGGCAACCTGCTCACCAACACCATCATCTAATCTCTTCAAAATCAGCTGAGAATCCAAATGCATTCTCTCACTACGTCTTCTCTCTTCCATGTACAATTCCTTCCGTTTTTACAACCGTTTGGTTTTATAACATCTATATAGCTAATATAACTTATCAATGCTTAAAATGCAAGATAGAATCCCCGATTCCAATCTGATAATCACAACTGTTTTATTTGATGTCCTTCACCATGGTACGACCTTCTTCGTCTACATAGGATATGGTAATGCTGTCTCCCTCTTCAAATTGCAAAATAGACAAAAGATCTGTATCCGATAAGTCAATCTCATAGAAATTCTTCTGATTATTCAATTGGATAAAGTAATGAGTTGTTCCCTCTAATACAGCCTCTTTCAGTTTTGTAATAACACCTGTTGTCTCTTGATACAGGCTGTTCTCCACGTCTTTATTGCTGATACCGTTAGTTTCTAACAGTTCCAGATACGCCTGCTCACAATCCTTTACAGTATCTCCGATGGCAACCCACTGATATTTCTGTACATTTACCATGGCATATTTCTTTACCAGTCCGCCACTGTCCTTTAATGCCATAAAATAGGTCGGTTCATCCGCAATATTCAGTAATAACGGGAACGCAGCCACATACCCCAGGTTCTGCACCTGTCCTTCTGCGGAGGACATGGCAGAATCTTCAATGGCACCCTCTACACGGTAAAATTTCGTTTCCATGGTACGCTGATTCATCATGACAAAACCAACATTGGACTGATCTCCGCTTACAGAGGTAACACCTGTATAAACCCAGACATCATCATCCAGTGCAACATAGTTATAGCCATTGGTTGCTTTCAAACAATCCTTCTGCCCAAGTACGCTGTTAAAAAATCCATGCTGATAAATACCGTGGTAATTATAAAGTGCTGTTAAAAGTTCTGCAGAATATACCTTATCTACCCAATTAGGAACATCTTCCACTGCATAATTGGTACATTCACCGTTTACTGCATTACAAAGTACCACATCACCAACTGTCTCCCCACCGAACAGACCAACATTGAATTTCTTTGTAGGACATACCCAGTACGGGATTCCTTCATCATTTATCTCAAAGAAAATCTGATCAGAGAAAATATAGGTTGGATAATGGAATCTTAAATGTCTGTAAATATTTCTATTAAAATACTCTGATTTGGAATATCGAATCGCGCCTTCTGTCAGCTTCACGCATTCTGTATCCTGAGTCGCCATATCAATCATAATATAAGCCGGAATACCCTCGTTCTGATTGGTCAGCCACTTAATCGGGCTGGCATACACAAGCGGCGTTGCACGAGTAGGTGTATCCTTATAATTGATCTGGGTATAGTCTCCTGCCACTTCAAACTGGGAAACCATATCAACCATGCTACCCATCTTACGGTTACCGAGAAGCTCAGCTGACTGCTTGTCCAAAAGGGGAATGGTATTAAAATCCACCTGCTCCACATCCTTTGTAAAATCACTCTCCTGAACCGCCAATAATTTCTGATACTTTGCAGCATTTAAAATTGGTGAGGATAAGATGCTTCCTGCCAGATATACCACGAATACTACAATCAGAAGAGACAAACCGTATTTCAAAACCTTAATATCTTTAATCAACTCAAATACATTGGTAGTAGTCACTACTTCTACGTGACTCTGTCTATATTTTCGAAAAGCAAGAAAGGCCGTCAGAATAACGATAATCCCCATCAAAGCAAACCAAAAGCCCTCAGCATGGATATTAAATGCCGGCAATGTCACATAATAATACACTCCCAGGAATATTAATAATGCAACAATTACAAGTATCTTTGATCTGACTTTTTTCATCTAACTCTCCTTCTCATTTTATGAACATTGCATCCCCAAAGCTAAAAAACCGGTACCTCTCTTTAATCGCCTCTTCATACGCCTGCAGTACATGATCTTTTCCAGCCAGCGCTGACACCAACATTACCAGTGTAGACTCCGGAAGATGGAAATTGGTAATCAATGCATCCAAAACTTTGAATTTATAACCAGGATAAATAAAAATCTCTGTATTGCCGGAGCAGGGAGCAAGCTTCCCGTTTTCATCTGCAGCACTTTCCACGGTACGACAGCTGGTGGTACCAACGCAGATCACACGATGCCCGGAAGCCTTTGCTTCATTGATGGTATCTGCCGCTTCTCTGGTGATACGATAAAATTCTGAATGCATGTGATGATCCAGAATCTTTTCCTCTTTTACCGGTCTAAAGGTTCCCAGACCGACATGCAGGGTAACGTAAGCAATTTTCACGCCCTTCTCTGTAATCTTCTCCAAAAGCTCATTGGTAAAATGAAGTCCCGCTGTGGGTGCAGCCGCAGAGCCTTCATATTTTGCATAAACAGTCTGATAACGGTTCTTATCCTGAAGCTTATGTGTGATGTAAGGCGGTAACGGCATCTCTCCAAGGCGGTCTAACACCTCTTCAAAGATTCCCTCGTAGTGAAACTTGATCAAACGATCGCCTTCTTCTACTACATCAATGACTTCGGCAGTAAGAGAACCATCCCCAAATGTGAGTTTTGTACCGGGTCTTGCTTTTTTACCGGGTTTTACCAAAGTTTCCCAGACATCATTGTCCTGTCTCTTTAATAATAATACCTCAATAGCAGCTCCAGTGTCCACCTTTGTTCCCATTAATCGGGCAGGGATAACTTTTGTATTATTCAGTACCAGACAATCACCCGAATTCAGATACTCTACAATATCTCTAAATACATGATGTTCTGTCTGCCCTGTCTCCTTATCTAGCATGAAAAGTCTGGAACTGGAACGATCTTCCAGCGGATCCTGGGCGATCAGCTCCTGTGGCAGATCAAAATAAAAGTCTGATTTTTTTAATTCATTTGCAGCTGTATCCATGATCTAATTACCAGCCTTTTCCAATACAGTACGGTCTTTTCCCATACCTTCCAGGAATGCCACATAACCGCGCTTGGTCTCATATACGTCTGCCTTGCTGGTGCATTCCCATGGTGCATGCATATTCAGCACTGCCACCCCGGAATCAATAACATTCATGCCATATAATGCCAGAATATACGCGATGGTGCCGCCGCCGCCTAAATCTACTCTGCCAAGCTCTGCCGTCTGGAAATTAACCTTTTCTTTGTCAAATACCTTACGAAGCTCTGCCAGGTACTCTGCATTGGCATCATTAGAACCGGATTTTCCGCGAGAGCCGGTAAATTTATTAAATACCATACCACAGCCAAGATAAGCCACATTCTTTTTATCAAAGCTGGCTGCATAAGTAGGGTCAAAAGCACTGCTCACATCAGAGGAAAGCATACAGGAGTTGGAAAGACATCTGCGCAATCTTAGATCACTGTATTCTTCCATGAGATTCATGACTTCTGCGACGGTATTCTCAAAGAATTTAGACTGCATACCGGTAGCGCCAACACTGCCGATTTCTTCTTTATCTACCAAAATACAGCAGGCTGTACGATCAACCTCTCCGATTTCTAACATAGCACGGTAGGAAGAATAAGCACAAACACGATCATCCTGACCATATGCCAGGATCATGCTGCGATCAAAGCCTGCTTCTCTTGCTTTTCCTGCAGGTACCACTTCCAGCTCTGCGGAAATGAAATCTTCTTCTTCCATATCATAGCTTTCCTTCAAGATCTTTAAGATGCCCTGTTTCACAGCATCTTTTCCTGCGGAAGCATTTCCCTCTTCTTTTTTGGAGGATTTTGCTTTTTCCAGTACAAGTGGCTTATTCCCAACGATAATATCCAGTGCTTCTCCCTCGATTACCTTGGCAGCCTTCTTTTCCATCTGTTCCTGTGCCAGATGAATTAACAGATCTGATACGAAAAATACTGGATCGTCCTCATTTTCACCCACATTTAATTCAATAGTAGATCCATCTTTTTTTACTACAACACCATGGATAGCAAGTGGAATCGTTACCCACTGGTATTTCTTTACGCCACCATAATAATGGGTATCCAGTAAAGTGAATCCTCCATCCTCATACATAGGGTTCTGTTTAATATCCAATCTCGGAGAATCAATATGAGCACCTAAAATGTTCATACCGTCTTCCATAGGCTGTTTACCGATCTGGAACATGACAACTGCTTTGTTCATGTTAACGGCATATACTTTATCACCTTTTTTTAAGGTTGTTCCTTTTTTAATCAGTTTACATAATTCCTGATATCCAGCCTTTTCAATTTCATTTACGATCTGATCCGTACATTCTCTTTCTGTTTTACCATGATCCAGGAAATTCATATAATCTGCAGCAAAGGAATCCACTTCCTTCAGCTGCTTTTTGGAGTATGTCTCCCATGTGTTTTTGTGTTCCATATCATTCTCCAATCTTGATGAACATTGCAAACCCTACAGAAGTAAGGTTTGCAATTCATCAACACAATATTTGTGATATAAGTAAAATTACTGACGAAGTTCAATGCCAATTGCTTCCAATCCATTCAGGATCTTCTTCATAGCGCCGGTAATATCTGCTTCCTCTAAGGTACGATCCTGTGCACGGAAGGTAATTGAATAAGCCACTGACTTAAATCCTTCCTTGATCTGATCCCCTTCATAAATATCAAACAGCTGGTAATGCTCTAATATCTTGCCGCCACGCTGCTCAATAACTTTTTCGATTTCCCCTACCAGAATATTCTTTGGAACGGTCATGGAAATATCCCTGGAAACTGCTGGGAATCTGGCAATGCCTGTGTATTTTCTGTCAAAGGTTGCCTGTGAAACGATCATTGGCATATCCAGAACTGCAATATAGGCTCTGGTGGACATATCGTAATTGTCACAAACTGCAGGATGTACTTCACCCAGATAACCGATTATCTCGCCGTCATAGCATACATTTGCCTGTCTGCCAGGATGCAGGAAGTTCTTACCTGCCTTCGGATCATATTCAAGCCTCTTTTTCATACCAATGGATTCCAGGAATTCTTCGATCACACCCTTTAAGGTATAAAAATCACCGTCTCCGTAGAAGCCGAGGGTAAACTGCATTCTTTCATCCGGAAGCTCTGTTAATGGCAGCTTGTCAGCAAGATATACATTGCCTAATTCATACAGACGAACGTCTTTATTTCTTCTGTTGTAGTTGGTTGCCAGGCTGGTCAGCATACCATTTAAAGTAGAGGTTCTCATAATAGAGAAATCCTCTCCCAAAGGATTGGAAATGGTAATCGCCTGACGAAGCTTGTCATCCTCTGCCAGTAATAATTTATCAAATACCTTCGGGCTTTCAAAGGAATAGGTTGTCCCCTGTGAAAATCCACAGAATTCTGCAATTTCTCTTGCTTTCTGCTCGATTCTCAGCTTAAATGTAAGCTTTCCTGCTGTAGCCGCACCGCTTGGCAGTGTGGTAGGAATCTTATCATAGCCGTAGAATCTGGCAACTTCCTCTGCAATATCTGCAAAGCTTAACAGATCCTGACGGAAGGTAGGACAGGTTAACATCATCTTATCCTCATCTACCTTGATTTCAATTTTCTTCAGATAAGTAACCATATCTGCCTGTGAAATATCAGTTCCCAGGAATTTATTGATACGTTCCGGTTCAAACGGAATCTGTACTTCCTCTTTCATTGGAGCATGCACGTCTACCATACTGCCAACCACATCGCCTGCACCCAGTTCCTGCATCAGCTGGCAGGCTCTGTTAATTGCCTCTTCTGCATTATGAGGATCCAGTCCTTTTTCAAAAATACCGGAAGCATCAGTACGCAGACCGATTCTCTTGGAAGCCTTACGGATATTAGCACCATTAAAGGTAGCTGCTTCAAACAAAACAGTATTTACATGGTCTGTAATCATGGAGTTCTCGCCACCCATGATACCTGCAATACCGATTTCTTTTTCAGCATCACAGATCATCAGTACTTCGCTGTCCAGGTTACGATCCTGACCATCCAGTGTACGGAAAGTATCTCCGTCTTTTGCACGTCTAACAATAATCTGATTACCTGAAACAGTATCCAGATCATAAGCATGCATTGGCTGACCATATTCCAGCATCACATAGTTGGTAATATCTACCAGGTTATTGATCGGACGGATACCCTGAGCTGAAAGTCTTCTCTGCATCCACTTTGGTGATGGAGCTATCTTTATATTGGTACAAATTCTGGCACAATATCTGCTGCAAAGATCCTCATCCTGTACTTTGACAGAGATATAATCTGCTGCTTTTTCATTGTTTTCTTTTACAGTTACAACCGGTGGAATAAATGGCTTTCTAAAAGTAGCTGCAACTTCTCTTGCAATACCTAATACGCTAAAGCAATCCACACGATTGGAGGTTACTTCATATTCAAATACGGTATCGTGAAGTCCAAGTGCCTCAACTGCATCAGAACCAACTTCCACATCATCTCCGAAAATATAAATGCCTTCTTCCGGAGCTTCCGGATAGAAATTACGATCTGATCCCAGTTCTTCGATGGAACACATCATACCATTAGAAGGAATACCACGAAGCTTGCCCGCTTTGATCTTAATACCTTCTTCCGGCAACGGACCGCCGTCATGACCGCCGGCTACTCTGCCGCCATCTAATACAACGGGAACCTTATCTCCAACTTTCACATTATTGGCTCCGGTTACGATCTGTACAGTTTCTGTGCCTACATTTACCTGGCAGATGATCAGCTTATCTGCATCAGGATGTCTCTCTATGGACAAAATCTGTCCTACTACAATCTTCTCTAAGTTTTTATCTAATCTGGTAAATCCTTCACATTTGGTACCGGAAAGAGTCATTGCATCGAAATACTCATGATCCGTTACATCAAGCTCAGGTACATATGCTTTAATCCATGATAATGCTGTATTCATTATAATATCTCCTTTTTATGTTTTTATTATCTTAGAACTGTTTCAAAAACCGAATATCATTTTCATACAACAGTCTCATATCATCAATCTCATATTTTAACAAAGTAATACGCTCTAATCCTACACCAAAAGCAAAACCGGAATATTCCTGTGGATCGATACCGCTCATTTTCAGTACCTTAGGATGTACCATGCCACAGCCTAAGATCTCGATCCAGCCTTCACCCTTACAGAAACGACAGCCCTTGCCGCCACATTTAAAGCAGCTCACATCCATCTCTGCACTGGGCTCTGTAAATGGGAAATGATGAGGTCTGAATTTAACTTTTGTATCTTCTCCGAATAATTGTCTTGCAAACTCTGCCAGAGTACCTTTCAGATCTGCAAAGGTAATATTCTTATCCACTACCATACCTTCAATCTGGTTAAAGCATGGAGAATGAGTTGCATCCACTTCATCTGCACGGAATACACGTCCCGGTGCCAGCATACGAATTGGCAGTTTTCCTTTTTCCATTTCACGAACCTGACAAGGAGATGTCTGGGTTCTTAACAGAATATCGGAGTTGATATAGAAGGTATCCTGCTCATCCTTTGCGGGATGATCTGCTGGAATATTCAATGCTTCAAAATTGTAATAATCTTTTTCAATTTCCGGGCCTTCCATGACTTCATAGCCCATACCTACGAAGATACGCTCTACTTCTTCCAGGGCAATCGTATTTGGATGACGATGACCAACGTTGTTTTTCTTTGCAGGCAGGGTTACGTCGATAACCTCACTCTTTAATTTGGCTTCTCTGAGAGCAGCCTCCATTTTATTTTTTGCTTCTTCTAAGACCTTTTCGATTTCTTCTCTGGTCTCGTTTACCATCTGACCAACCTTTGGACGATCCTCCGGTGCCACATCCTTCATGCTCTTTAATACGGCTGTCAGTTCGCCTTTTTTACCCAGGAAATTAACACGTACTTCATTCAGTTTTTCCAGGGCATCACTTGATGCGATCTGCTCCAATGCCTCTTTTTTGATTTCTTCTAAGGTTTTCATATTCTCCTCCATTGTTTTATTTTCTTAATTTTAGGGTACAAAAAAGTCCCCTGCAAAAATGCAAGGGACGAAATAACTTTACCAGATCTGATCTGTCAGTTTTCCGCGGTACCACCCGACTTCCTGTGAAATGACACAGGCTCTCAAACAGTGTAACGAACTGTGGACGTCTCCGACTACTTCCCTTTCGGGTGTTTACCAGAGAAGCTCCGGTGCGAAACTCAAGCTACTTTTGAACTGAAGGAAGCTTTCAGCCTGTGACTTCCTCTCTCTAGCAGAAAAAATAGATCTACATACACCTTCATTGCTTTTTTAATCATTTTATAAAAACTAAAGTTAATTCTATGCAAAATGGGATGGATTGTCAAGTCTTCTACTTAATAAAAGATTCAGATTTCCAATATTATATAAAGGAATATTGGTCATCCAGTCCTGTTCCCGGTAATCTGACATAGAAGTCCTTACTGCATTCATGTTTTCATATTTCTGTACAAACATCCGCAAACTTTTTGCCTGAAGATTTTCTTCCGCCTTAACTTCTACCGGAACTATGTCATCTTCCGTCTGAATTAAAAAATCCAATTCCGCAATTCCGCCTTCAGCTGACCAGTAAAACAGATCATTTTCCGGATTAACTATAAGCTGTTGAAGGACATATTGCTCGGTCAATGCACCTTTAAACTCTTCGAATAGGCGATTTCCTTCCAGAATTGTTTTTGCACTTAATCTTGACATTGCACCAAGCAAACCAACATCTAAGACAAAAAGCTTAAAGGCTGAAAAATCCTGATATGCCCGCAAGAGAAAGTCTGGTTTCTTAACACGATTTATTTTATATACAAGTCCCACATCTATAAGCCAGGTGATTGCAATTTCATATTCTCTGGCTCTTGCACCTTCTCTTATCAGTCCATATATAAATTTTTTATTTTCTTTTGCAAGCTGTGTGGGAACAGAATTCCACAACATACGAATACGTGTTACTATATCCTCCGGAGCATGCTTTGAAAAATCATTTTCATACGCATACAGTAGCTTATTTTGTATCGTTCTGACTCTTTTTACATCATGATGTTCAACAAAATCCGCAACTGCCTCCGGCATCCCCCCAACATAGTAATAATATTTTAAGTGATCTATATATTTTGTTTTAAAATCAGAAATCATCCTGTAATCAGTTTTATCCAGCAGCTGAACCAGATCATCACCCTCTATCGCCATAAGATACTCTCTGTATGTCATCGGATAAAGATCAATAAAATCTACCTTTCCTACAGGAAATGACGTCCCTTCGTGTAAAGCAATTCCTAAAAGTGAACCGGCGGCTATAATATGATATTGTGGGGCTAATTCACAAAAATATTTGAGTGATTTTAGCGCCCTCGGTATCTCCTGCACTTCATCAAAAATAAGCAATGTTTCTTCCGGTATTATTTTAAAACCAGCCTCAATTTCCAATGAAGAAATAATACGGTCAATATCAAAAGCATCTCGAAACACATTTTCAACGCGTTCATTTTCATCCATCATAATATAAGCTGTTTTTTTATAATATTTTTTTCCAAATTCTTTCATCAGCCAGGTTTTTCCAACCTGACGCGCTCCTCGTAAAATCAAAGGTTTACGATTTGAACTATTCTTCCATTGAACTAACTGTTCTATAGCCTCTCTATACATCTCCACCTCCATAGATGATCATACAACAACATTTTAGTTTTTCATAAGATCATCTATATTATACGCATTTTACGAGTACACAGCAACAGGAAATCACATTTTCCCAACGAGTTTTTTATATTATATTCACATTTTTCTAACGAGTTTTCAATGTTTCATTCACATTTTTGTGATGAGTTATCTTGATTAATCACATTTTTTCAAAAGTATTTCTCCTTTTTAACCTGGCATGAAACAGGAATCGATAAATCGGTGCAAAATATCGATTGATATGTGCTCCGATCAGCACAATATACAGGCAGGCATACAGCCAAAACATCATGATCACAATGGTGGCCAGACTGCCGTAGGTACTGTAGCCATTAAAACGATCCACGTAAATAGAAAATGCAAAGGAAAACACACTCCATACCACGGCTGAGAAAACTGCGCCCGGGAATTGAGCAATGAAACGTTTTTTTTGATTGGGAATATAAGTATAAATCAACATGAAAACCAAAAGTAAAATACACCAGGATACCACAAAACGCAATGGCATCATCCAGCCTACAAAGTCACCCATTAAGGGAAAGTCCCGTTCAACCAAACGTAAAATCGCACGACCAAATACGCCCAGGATAAGCGTTACCGACAAACTCAATAACAAAATCAAGGTATAAAATGAGGACATAATGCGAAGCTGAAAGTAATTTCGATTCTCCTCCACCTCATTTACCCGGTTAAGCCCTCTGATCAAAGCAAGCATGCCCCTTCCGGCCGCCCAAAGAGTTGCAATGGCAGAAATAGTCAGAACCCCCGCCGAGCTACCGTACACATCCCTGATTATACCCTCCATATAAGGATCAAATACATCCGGCAGCATATTGCTGGAAAATGCCAGTATCATATTTTCTGTAAGAGGTGTATAAGGGATAATGGTACAAATCAGAATCAGCATAGGCACAATAGAAAGAAAGATAAAAAATGCCGTACTGGCAGCAAAAGCGCTGATATTCTTTTGTGACATGTCCTTGGCAAAGTCTCTTGCAATCCAGTAAAGTTTCCGTGTCATAATATTCCTTTCTATGATCCTGTTTCTATAATAAAACTGTAATTCGTTAAAAATATTCACAAATTCCTTAAACTCCGCTATACTTAATAACAGTGTATTCCACACCATATTAGAATAGAAAGTTAAAAAGGAGTTATTATGTTAAATCAAATCATCCAAATTGTCAAAAATGCAAGTAAGCTTATGAATACCACAGATTTTGAAGTCACCCTGAAAGGAACTGAAAGCAATGTTGTTTCTTCTATTGATATTGCGGTTGAAAAATATTTAAGAGAACAGCTCATGCCTTTATTCCCGGATACCGGCTTTATCGGAGAAGAATGTGAAGCTTCCGATTTTGACCATACCTACCTCTGGGTTGTGGATCCCATTGACGGAACCAAAAACTTCGTCCGTGGCTTAAAATCCAGCTGTATCTCCGTTGGCCTGTTAAAAGATAAAGAACCTTACATGGGCGTTATCTATAATCCCTATCTGGATGAATTATATTCTGCCGAAAAGGGAAAAGGCGCTTTTTTAAACGGTACGCAGATACATGTGTCTGACAAAAATTTACCAAGCTCTTTGTTCTGTACCGCCATGAGCCTTTATAATAAGTCCCTTGCTCCTTATTGTTTCCATATTATTGAAAAAGTTTACCCTGACTGTGATGATATCCGTCGTATCGGTTCCGCTGCCATAGAACTTGCTCTGCTTGCCAGCGGACGTGTGGATCTTTATTTTGAAATTCGTGTATTCCCATGGGATATTGCAGCCGGTATCCTGTTAATCAGAGAAGCCGGTGGTTTCATTGGTACCATTGATTATGACCAGTTCCCGGTTAATCGTCCTGTACCGGTGTTTGCCGCCAATACAAAAGAAAATTTTGAATATCTGCAAAAAATCATTCTGGAAGAAATTCCACATATACCATACGAAAACTAATAGTAAGGATTCACGGCAACCGCTGTGAATCCTTTTTTCTAAACTTTTAGTCGGTCAAATCAACATAATTATGTAAAAACCAGGCTTTTGCATAGACACTGTTAAAGGATTTGTCGTCCCCATCCACAACCGTGGCATAGACTCCGGTTAAATGTTTATAATACTGACGATTCCAGTAAAATTCATTAAATAGTGCCGCGATAATTGCTATGATGATCACTTTAACATTTCCCATATCCATCATTATAATGCCAATCAGTTCTACCAATGTTGCCATTAACACCATCACTTGAAATAAAATAGTTTCTGCACTGTTTAACATCTTTCTGTAAGTTTTCCAGACACTTATCTTTTTATGGTAATAGCGGGTACTTTTATCTGCCGGATGCGGATCTAACTCCCCGTCTTTAAATTGCAGAATAGACTGGGTATTTTTCAAAAGTGACTGATAAAAAAGACCCTGTATCAATGTTTTATTGATATAAACCGGTTCTACATTAAATAACTGGCTGATAACACGACAGCAAATCCAGTATATTTCCTTATAGATACGGTACCTGTTTATGACAATACACATCATACTGCCCAAAATATAAAGGGTCAAAAAACAGGCTCCCTTCATCCAGTTCTCCACATCTAAACTGACCACAGTAGGAATCACAAAACTGATAACGGCAATATAAAATGCGATAATCTGATCTCGTTTACTTTGCTGTAATCCCAGCTCATTACTGCACAATTCATAAGTTTTCTCAAGACGAAGATCTGTTTCCTCCTGCACCATATGACTATCAATATGTAAGTTCCTGTAGCTTTTTGTTTCACTCATCATTTTTCTCCAATATCGCTTATCCGGTATTTAAAAAAGCTGCTGCAATATATGCAGCAGCCCTTACTCTTTTGTATAACCCCAAAATGTCGGCTCCCACCTTTTGACTCCTAGTTATTCAACTAGGTGGGTGACCGCAATCCTGCTTCTGTCTTCCACTGCAAACGGAGGCCTGACATCCACACGACAATATAGGAATCCCGTTTAAAGTAAATGTAGGTTCAAAAATAGCAAGAGCAACATTTCAGGTTAGTTATATTATATCCAATCAAACCTTACATTACAACCGGAACTTTTTTTTCAAAATTTGTATTTTGCTCTGCATCTTCATATAACCGGCATTTATTTTACCGCCTATTTATCCAGCATTTTTTCCATGATATCAATTCCATTTTCCATATCTGTAAAAGTTGGATAATACTCCCCCGGATTAAAGCCCTGGCGGGTTATTTTCTTATTTAACTGGTCAAAATCCCTAAGGTTTACCGGCTTGGAGAAAAAGAATCCCTGTGCAATATCACAGCCGATTTCAGTTAAGAAATTAGCCTGTTCCATGGTCTCAACTCCTTCTGTGATCACGGTAAGATCCAGTTCTTTTGCCATGGCAATCAGGTATCTGAGAATGGTCAGACCCTCCTCACTTTTGCTGTTATCTGTTAAAAATTTCCGATCCAGTTTTACCATGGATACCGGCAGATCACGAAGCAGATTCACCGGTGAACTCTGGCTTCCAAAGTTATCAATACTGAGAATAAATCCTTCGTCGTGAAGTTTTTTTACATGGGCAGGCACATCACTTCCGCCGCTTGTCAGCGCCCTCTCCGGAAGCTCCAGTACGAGCTGATCTTTGTGCAATTTATAACGGCTTAATAATTTAGATAATACCTTGATAAAATCATCGCTGTTTAGGTGAATCGGTGAAATATTTACCATAACCGGGAGCGGCTCCAGTTTGTTATCAATCCAGCGGCGAATGGTCTTACAGGCTTCTTCCCACATATAATAATCCAACTTTAACATCAGGTTCGTGTTTTCAAAAACCGGCAGGAATGCATATGGCGATAACAGTCCTCGTTCCGGATGTTCCCAGCGTACCAGTGCTTCTGCACTGTAGATCTGATAGATGTGAAGATCTACCATGGGCTGCAGATACATCACAAATTTACGTTCATCCAGCGCTTGTTCCATCTCCGTACACATCTTACGGTTTTCAGCAAATTTTCGTCCAAGTTCTTCATTAAATTCGGCATAATTATCTGTTTTATCCTTTGGTGCAGATCGTTGTGCCAAAACAGCACAGCTTAACATATCCAGAACAGACTAATTCTTATCCGATATCCGATATATACCAAATTTTACTTCCACCTGAAAAATATCGGAATAGATGGCAACACGTTCTGTTAACTCATGAATAAACGTAATGGCAGGATCATTTTTTCTTTTCTGTTCCTTTGCCACATCTTCTTCGGTATTTTCCATATTCGTATCCTGACCGTAGTTAGACGGTAGCAATACTGCAAACAGATTAGATTGCACATGTGCATAAACGCCCTTGCTTCCGATCATATCCCTTATAATATCCGCAGCAAAGGTCAATACCTTATCGCCTTCATTAGATCCATACAATCTATTGATAGTCACAATATTGGAAATACCAAAACACAACAGAATATAGGATTCGTTTCCGGCTAATTTCTCCGGCACATATTTCATGAAATAATCCTTATTTCCGATTTTGGTAATGGCATCTGTATAGGCCGTTACATGGAGCTCATCCATGGACTGGGTCAGTTCCTCAATTTTCTGGACATACTGAGTCTTCTGTTCCTCTAACTGGATAACTTCGGTTCCAAGATTTTCCCTGGTAATATCCAATTTACCCTTCAAATAAAATATCAAGAAAAACATTCCTAATACAAAAAACGCTATCCATCCGCCCATGGTGCTCTCCTATTATAAATCTGTTTTTAATTTGGTTACTGTGAATACAAAGAAATCATCTGTAGTGGAGGTTCCTGCCACGGAGTCAGGTTCCGAAACAGTTAAGGTTGCTGTCAGCTTATAATTTGACAGATCCATATTCTCCGGATTTACTCGTAATAACATCTTACGGTCTGCTGTTCCATTTCTGATCTCATCTTTTGTAATCGTATAGGCAACTGAATACCCTTCACTTGTCCCGGTCACAGCCTGGGTATTATCAGTCTCATTAAAATACAATGACAAATCATTTCCGGTATAGCCAGTGTAGTCAACTGCATTTCCACTCTTTTGTTTTTTTGTAAAGGAATAGGAAACTTTGTATTCATATGCCGACCATTTATCGGTTGCGGCATTTTTATCTGTTACCTTATCTAAGATGTCCTGGAAATCAAATTTAACCGTAAATGGAATATTATCAGTTTGATCCGGGTTATCCGCCTGATGATTGTAAGTGTTAATACCCAGATCCAGATAATCATCTGCAACTACTGCAAATCCAAGTTCATGCGACGGATTTGCATCGATCTCACTGTTATAGGTATCCAGCCTGTTGTTACTGCCCATTGGATAATCCTTGTTAGAAGATCGAAGCAGATCAATATAAGCATAATAACTGGTATCTGTCAGTTCTGACAATGTTGCACTTGCAAAATTAAATTCCACACTAACAGAAATGGTTGCATTAGCGCTTAACTGCTCGATTTTATATTCCTGTCCGATTTCTTTATAAAAATATAATACAGACGGATCCTTCAATGACTGGTAGCTACTCATCTCCCCACCATTTATTTGATAGCGGAAGTTTGTGCCTGTCAGAAAATACACCCTGCTGTTATGGCTGTCTCTCAGATACAAGCCAAGTTCCAGATACTTACCATGGTTCTGGCTGTCGATAATACTGCTTCCGGTTTGTTCTCCTTTTCTCTTTTCCACCCAATACAGGTCTGTACCGGTCAAATTCACTGCAATATTTTCCAGGACAGTTCCGTCTTTTTTCATACTGCCTGTTATTTTCATTTTTGCAGTATCAAAAGCAATAGTCAGTCCCGGTAACGCCGTTACCGAAAGATCTACATGATTAGATATTACCATTTTGGAAGCAAGCGTAGTATCTATTTGTTCCGCACCATGTATTGCATACACTTCGTTGCTGGCATCATATACGGAAGGTTTCTCCACCATGATCAGATAACGTTCCACACCTGCATGCTTAAGAGTCATTCCTTCCATATCTGTATAAACCGGGTCGCCATCAGCATCTATTGCTCCGTTTTCATCCGCCAGATCCTTTATCGGATAATTGGTATATGCGGTTCCGTCACTGCCTATAAAATCCGTATAAGATATCTGATTTGGCGAACTTTCTGAAACGGTATAATAATATGGCGTATTCCCATGAGTAACATCTATTAACGTCAATCTGGTACCGGGCGTCAGCTTCTTTGGACTTTCTGCATTAGAGCCTTTCGTCTGTGTCAGATAGAAGGTTTTGTTTACTGTAGTGGCAACACTTTGATTTTTTCTGGCATTTCCATACACATATTCAAATAATAAAGTATAATCACTATCATTTGCCATGATGACACTGCCTTTTACACCATTTGCTTTTATGTCATCTACAGACAAAATTTTGCCTTCCATGATCCTGCCATGAATATCCAAAGTGATAATCTCCTCGGCAAAAACAGGGAGCACATAAACCTGGGTATGCGTTATTGAATCGTTATCAGACCAGCTATAAGTAAATGTCAGTTCCGTATATGACATTTTCCCGTCATTTGTCACACCATCATAATTCTGATAAGCATATTGCCATTTATTATTAACTTTTTGTGCCAGAATACTGCTTTTTGAAGCATCACCTTCCGTTTCAGCTCCTGTAGCCGTATCCACCAGTTTTTTCTTGGTTGTTACATTCAAAATACCCATTGTGGAAGCGGGTGTACCTGCCGCATTTGTCATAATCTCTGTTAAAGAATCAATGACCTCCTGCACAGTACCGTTTTCCGGCTTATATACAAACATTGGCATGGTTCTGCCGTCACCGTATGGATAGTCTGCCTGATACGCCTGATCAAACAGCGAAATTGCTTCCGCACTCACATGATAGCTTCCCGTGTAAAGATTGTTATTTGCTGCAGCCAATGTTTCTTTCGTCTGCGTTACTCTTTCTGACATATAAGCAGCAGTCTTAGCACCTGTAGATAGATCCTCCACATCATTGTCATAGAGAATATGGCATGAAGAACGATATTCGCCATAATTTTGTGAAGCTCTTCTTCCCACATCCACTACCGGAATATTAGACTGATCCGCCCCATAACTTACATTGCTGTGTAAAATATAAAGCTGTGCATTTTTTGAACGTTCTGTTCCCACATAATTTCCCACAAACAAGCCATATTCATCTCCGGCTTTTTGCGCTGCCGCATAATAGGTAAGGGACTGATAATCGTTGGAATCAAACCCCGGGAAGTTCTATAGTTTAAGATCTTTTCCCACCAGCTTCACATCGGCCTGTCCGCTTTCTGTCATACCAATTACATTGTCAGTCAGCTGAATATTATCATTATAAAACAAGCCTTTGGAATTATCATATTCTCTGCCAAGCAAACCGCCAACAGCATAGCTGCCATCCGTTAACGTATTGTTTAGTAATGAATTTTCAGAAGTTTCTGCTGTAATGGTGTTGTTCTTAACCTGTGCTCCATAAACACGCACACTGTTACCTGTACCCGACGTCACCATCGTACCAATCACACCGCCAACAGAGGTTCCTCTTGTTTCGGACGGTTTCACCACACTGCCTTTTATAGTACAGCCGGTGACCAGCAGTCCATTTAACCTGACGATTCCATTACTGGTCACATCACCCAGGACACCTCCGGCATTCCTACCGTTTATCACAAGGTTATTAATTTTATTTTCTGTCTGGTCTGTGAAATCGTTTAACGCCAGGGCCGAACTATATACTCTGCCTGCAAAACCACCTGCATTATCATCACTGGTAATGCTGCCCGCACTTGCATCTCCCGTACCGGTGGCTTCTATTAAGATTCCTTTCAGACGTACTTCGCTATTGATGTAGCCAAAGGCTCCACCAGCCTGTTTTCCGGTAACAGAAGGATTGGTAATCGTAAGACCGTTGTAATAATCTCCGGTTAATGCTTTTACTGTGTTTCCGGCATAGCCCATAAATCCACCGGCTGCAACAATATGTCCCTGATTTGTCTTTACATTTTCACCTGTCATAGGAACACTTATCTTTGGATTTACAATGGAAATCGTATTGTTTAAAGTAACTGCACCCCTGCTGTATCCAATCATGCCACCGGCTGCAACCGTACCATTGCCATAATCAATAGAATTTCGGTCTCCGCGCACGGTTACCTTATTTACAATACAGGTATCCAATGCCAGTGCTCCGGTATTTCCTCCCAGAATACCGCCAGCTCCATTGTCCCTGTTTTTGTCCGAACGTGCTGTAATCAGGCAGCTGTCGGTTCCGGTTCCCAGCACTGTGACGTTGGTGAGGGAAAGATTATGAGCATTTAACCCAATCACACCACCCTGCGTACTGGATCCTGAACCTGTTGTTTCTGATATGGTAACATCCCTAACAATAACATCCTGTATTCTACTATTTCGAACAGTTCTGCATTCTCCGATCATACCGCCGGCATTATTAAAACTTTCAATAGAGGATTCACTAACAGTAGGCATAGCAGCAGCCACAAGTGTTGTTCCTGTAATCGTTACGGCGATTCTATTCTCTCCAAGCAGACCTCCTGCCTGCCAGTACCCATGTACCTTTGTGTTTCTACAATATGAATCTGTCATAGAGATTGGCGTTGCCTGTACTGCGGTATTTGCTGTTCCGGTTGCTGCAAATCCCAATAATCCGGCAGCATTTCCATTTGTAGAATGAAGATCCAAATAGGATACTCCCGCATTTTTGATTGTAACCATAGGCATATCCACATTATTGATTGCAATTTCGGATCCCTGCTGACCAATCAGACCACCACCGGAACCGGTTCCTTTTAACACCACACTACTGCCGGGTATACCGGTAAGCGTACAGGAATCCAGCGTTAGTGCTACATCTCCCCGCACATATCCGATCATTCCGCCAAACATACTGACTCCATTCTGACCGGCTCCTGTTGTACCAATAGCAAAGGAATTGTCCTCTCTGATGTCTTTCAGTCCAAACTGACCACCAATCATAATACCGGCAATACCACCTGCACTGACTGACACATATCCATTGGCCCCACCAATATTACCCGAAAGACGCATATTTTCAATATGATAACTGCCTGCTTTTGAATAAATATCATTATGAACAGCACCGCCATGGGTAGTACCCTGTCCATTTAAGACAGGGAACAGCCCTGCATATTTCACACTCGAAGTATCTGATGCAAGTGCTTTTCTATTCAGATCCAATCTGATAATTGCATTATTACCGTAGAAATCACCTCTGAATACACTGCCGTTCATTTGATCTCCGTCATTAGTTCCCGTCTGATAAATAGCTCCGATTCCTCTGAAACTGTCACCAAATACACGCATATCATATGAACTGCCGGTGAGATTATAATTAGTCCGATAAACTGTTCCATTTAGCGGAATATAAGTATTCCAAATAGACCAAAGATCTGTGGCTCCATTTGTCACAGCGTAATTGGTAAAATCTCCTGTCAAGGTCATATAGTTATAAATGAAAGGATAGGCATAAGCACGATCAGCGTTGGTGTCTGCATAGCCCATACAATTGTCATTTCGTGCTGCACTGACATAATCAGATGTTGTGCTGGTACAATTACCAATATTTGAATATGCTGCCTTTCTGGATCTGGAAAGTTCTGTATAGCCACCACCATATGCCCCGGCAGAGGGTGAGACAGACAGTGAATCTGAATTCAATGCCATTGCCATTACCATCAGTGCAGCATTCCCCGGAAGCGTTACATCAGTTTTTTGATAATCCAGCCCATCCGCTGTAACTGATGATGTTCCGCTTGCAGACAT
Organism: Lachnospiraceae bacterium; assembly: GCA_028693705.1. Lineage (GTDB taxonomy): Bacteria > Bacillota > Clostridia > Lachnospirales > Lachnospiraceae > JAQUUX01. The sequence continues at coordinate 31,203 of JAQUUX010000029.1, forward strand.
CTTTCCTTGTGCTGATAACCAGTCACCATTGATAATATTATAATTTTTGCACAGAAGAATATTTCCTGCGCTCCAGTTAATATCAGTTAATACACCATCTGTGCCATTCGTTCCCTGCCACAATGGTTTGTCGGTATTTCCACTATTCTCATATAAGATATATCCATCCTCAACACGTCCTGCCAAAGCACCAATCCGAAGATAATTTGCCCCGCTGGTGGCATTCAATATATCTCCGCCGGCAGTCAGTAAACGGACTCCCGCCAGATTATCACCGGAAACATTTCTCAGAATCAGGCTACCCTTTTGCAACGTTCCCGCATAACCTCCGGCAATTACTGCATTACTCTGCAAACGGACCGGCCCGGATACCGTTACATTATCAACAATATTGTCACCGCCTGTGATGTAAGCAAACACACCTCCAAAGGTTCCGTTTACCCTGGTCGCACTTTGCTTTGCACCGGTATCCGCATTAGCCGCAGCTTCTGCCGGTATATTGATTGTGATATCTTTCACAACTGCACCCTTGGCATATTGAATAAATCCATAGGTTGGCAGAATCTGATTTGTTGCATTTTTGGACGGTAATGTAATGCTATAATTGCCGCCATCAGTCTTTCTACCATACCACACACCGGTAAATGGTCTCTCAGCCGTACCAAATCCGGTAAAATCGCCTGCGATAACCCCATAGTTACCACCTGTAATAACAGATAAATCGATATCTGCAGTCAGCATATAATACGCTCTGCTCATCTGCAACGGCGTTGGAAATCCTGCGTTTCCAATGGCCACGGCAGGGTGTGTTCCATCACAGAAAGCAGCATCTGAACCAATAGCATTTACCTGCCAATTGGTATAATTTTTAGCATTTACCGTTTCTGAAGGTTCGTTCAGATACCGGTAAAGCGTTAAAAACTGCTGCATGGTACCAATCCGATATGGATCCTCATAAGTACCACAACCTGTTGTGATATCTCCTGCCTTTGGGTTTACCTCAATTTGTTTTACGCCTCTTACGTAAGGCAGATAGTTGCCCGGTGTAATAGCCAGATCCGTTATTACAAATTGTGTGGTATCCTCATACTCTGTGCTGCCATCGAGTTCACTGCCAAATGTAACATCATCATTTGTATGTCCATCTTCATAGGTAAACCAATGAATACCGGAGCCACGATTTGCGTTGGTATCATCCGTATAAGTATAAGAATTTAAAAAAGAAGCATATTGAAATACATCTCCATTGTGTGAAACACCACCGGCAATTCCAGCAGCACCCACATCGGCAATCTTCATATTCCTAAAAGTAAGTACCAGATCTGTTGCTGTAGCAGAGCCAGCTGACCCGATTAATGCAGCAGCAGCTTTTGTACTTCCACCATTAGAATACCCTGTCATTCCGATACCGGTAAACGTTGCTGTTCCGCCTGGAATACTGGATATTAATAATCCGCTGCCATCATTTGTATATCCGTCTAAAAACAGATTTCTTAAAGTAATATCAGTAAATGTACCGCCTGCCACTGCCCCGTTTACCAAAGCACCGCTGGTAGCTCCGTCAAGGCATACCGCTGTTCCTGCAAACGTAAGACCGGTCACTGTTAATGTACCGGCTGGTTTCCAAAGCAGACCACTTTGCAATCTGTAATGTTCACTGGTATTCACATGGTTTGGAAGTTTCCAATCCCGCATAGATGCATTGCCTGTTGTTTTAGAACCAAAAGTTACAACTGCTCCCGTTCCATTTATCGTTCCGTTACTAATACCCGGAACCGGATAAAAGCTGATACCTGATACATTCAGATTTCCGGATAAGGTAATCGTTTCATTTGCAAATGCAGGAATTGTTTCTCCTGTATAATACTTCTTAAAAGTATCACGAACAACACCGCTTTTTGCATAATGTACCGCATCCCACAGGAGTACCTTACCGGTAGTGTCCAGCACATTTCCTGCGATTCGGCTATTTTCGTTTACAATGCTGTTTCCGGAGACATCTGTACTTTCTACTGTTTGAAACAAATCATAAAAGTACATGGTCTCACCATTGGTGATGCCGGAAAGAGACGCTACTTTATTTTCATAATGGTAAGCCGGGAAATTTGCTGCCGAACTATGGATGGATACGATACCGGAAGCTATTTTATTATTATCAGCAAAGGTTTTCCCTGCAATTTCATCAAAGTATGCCCCTGGCGTATTTACAACACAGCCCGATGCATCATAATCGATTACTTCCAATACAAGATCCTGTGCATTTTGTACCAAAAGTGCGCAGTTAGATTTAGCAGTATTGGCATTTACAGTTAAATGATCCAGTTTCACATCATTCATGATCAATCTGGAACCGCCGTTTTGATTGCTGGCAGATCCGATTAACACGCCAAAGGTTCCTCTGGAGGCATTATAGCTTGTATCTGTCTTTACCGTTACATGATTAAGAATACCGTCTGTCTGTTCCCACTTCTTCCCTAAAAAGCCTCCAAGATCCCCTGATGCCGTACTTGTCAGACTACCGCCAAGGGTTATATTTTCCAACTTTACATTTGCATTTTTCAAAGATGTAATAAAGCCGCTGTAGTTTCCTGCAGTGCCGGCATTGATTACAGCTCCTAAAGTAATATCAGATGCCTGCAACGCAAATTTTGTGGAAGATCCGGCATCTTCTTTTGCCAGTACACCACCACATTCATTAATGTCGGACATAATAACTTCGGTGGCAAAATTCTGTAATGACAAACCGGTTCCCTTGGTCTGATATGCCAGACCTCCTGCTTTATTCGTAAGCGTAATCTCGCCCTGCAAGATGAGATTCTTAAATACTCCCGAATCACCGTTTCCACTGCCTGCAATCGTTGAAAATAATCCCAGGTTATCCTGTCTGTTTGCTATCGTCTTTGTAATGGTAACTGTCCGTGCAGTGCCTTGCATGCTTCCGGAAAATGCCTTATCTGCACTTTCCGAATCATTTCTATTCAAAGTGACAATACCGGTTTTGGTATAAGATAAATCAATGGTCTGATTTTCAGATCCTGCCGGTGCTACAGTATAGGAACCGGCTAACAAAGCAGACACCTCTGCATTACCAAAAGCGGTCCGGCCAAAATTCCCCTGAGAATTTAAAGCAATGGCAAGACATATAAAATCAGCCGCAGACGTTAACGTGAATCCACTGCCTCCAACTGTATGATTTATTCTACCTACTCCGGCAAGTGTTCCATCACCTATCAATTTGCCGCTGCCTTCTGACATATTTCTAAAAATGCCACCATAGTTTCCAACTTCATCCAGAGATGATGATGTAACTGAGTTTAACTGGCTATTTCCATTGCCGGTCTCTCCGACTTCACTAAGATAAACCAGCGCTTCACTTTGCTTTCCAATAATACTGCCTTTTGTTGTGCCAGTGGCATCCTGTGTGATAGAAATGTTACCTGACAGTTCCACTGCACTGCCAGCCCCCACGGAACCGATTAATCCACCGGCAGATTCACTTCCTGCTACACCTGTAGCTACTGTAGGCTGCTTTAATAAAGCCCTGGTATTACTGCCTTCTACAGCCCCCAGAATACCACCACCATTTTTACCGGAGATCACTGCCTGTGAATATACAGACACTGGTCCAGCTTCCAGATATTATCTGCAGTACCGGGCTGCGCAATCTGAAAAGTAACCCCTGCAAAGTCTGACTGACTGCATAATTGCTGCAAAATGGTAAAATCCTTCTCATAAGAGATAATATAGGTTTTCCCGCTTTCATAATCTGCAATGTCAGGGCTCAGATTAGAATCTGCCTCTAAAGTCATGAGCTGTCCCTGCGTTAATAAAGCAATTTCTTCCGGCGTCAGTGTTTCTGATTCCGATGTTTCTTCTGTTTCTATCGTTTCTATCGTTTCAGAACTTTCTGAGTTTTCTGTACTTTCTGTGGTTTCAGATGTTTCCGAAGTTTCTGTGGTTTCAGAAGTTTCTGTACTCTCTGTTGTTTCATTGGTTTCCGCCGACTCGGAGGATTGTGCCGTTTCCTGTATGTTTTTTGTTTCTTCCTGCTGCTTCGTCTCACTGGTTACTGTCAAGGCATCTTCTTGACCAGTTTGGTCAACAGTTGTGACGTCTGCTACCATAAAGTTATGTTCCAAGCCAGTATTCCATATTAAACATACGCTCAGTACCAACGCGACGGTACGCTTCCACCTGTTTCTCATGTTTCCAAACCTTTTTATTCTTTTGTATCTGTAACAGCCTTTTCCGCTTTTACATAACCATTTAATGCAGCCAAAGTGATTGAATTTAACTGCAGACCATTCTTTTTATAGAAAATGATCTCCTCCGAAGAGTAAGGCATAACTTCCAAGGTAATATAATTCCAGGTAACACCATTTACATTTTCCGTAAGAGGACCACTTATCCCCGGATTTGTTTTCTTTTCTTCTTCCAGCCAGGCAAGATACGTTGTATCATTTCGATCTATATCCAGCTTGGTTGCATCCCAGGAAAGCTTAATTACCTGGGTAAGATCTTCGGTCGCAAGTACTCTTCCTACGGTTCTGATTTCATAGGTCAGTCCTGCCAGCTTGTCCATAGCTGCCAACTGCTCTGTTTCCGTGCCTCCGCTTACTGCAGCAGGTATATCAAATTCGCTGGAATCAATAAATTGCTCGGGTACCGTTACATTTGTCAGTGTCATCTTTACCTTAAGAGTACTGTCTACGATCGCCGTATCCGTGGTACGTACCAGAACATAGACTGGAATTGCCTTATGATTACCGCTTACCGTAATAGAAATATTATAAGCATTTTTTAAAGCAGCTCCACCACCCAGACGCTGACTTATAAAAACTGCCGGTGCCTCTTTAGTAGCTGTATTTAAAGAATACGTCTGTGTTGTTTCACCTGTTCTGGTACTCACCGTATAATCAGCTCCATCTGTGGGAGCATTCTCCAGCCAGAAGGATACTGTGTAATCAATATCCATTCCCAAAGTATTAAATAACAGGTTATTTTCGAAATTTCTTACTTCAAAATCATAACTCGTATTACCGCCCGCATAATCACTTCTGACAATATTCTCTACATAATCATCCTGATAACAGAAGCAGGAAATTTATACATAAAAAAAGTTCAGCAGATTCAACATATGGAAAACGAACTTTCCCAACAGTTAAATGATCTGTCTGAACTTAACACCGGATCCTTACGAATCGGTGGTACGCATTATTTGAACTCTTATGTACTTCCAGATGTTTTAACAGAATATAAAGAAAGACATCCAGGCCTCCAACTGGATTTATTAGAAGCCGGATCACATGAATTGCTGAATATACTTGCTGAACATTAAATTGATCTTACTTTTAATTGTGCTATAAAACCAAAGGATTCCTTTTATCGTATTCCGGGATTTATTGACACTATTTTAATCTCTGTTCCCAAATGTATGAGTATTAATGAACAGTTAAGTGACTATGCCTTAACTGCAAAGGACATTTTTGCTAAAAAACATCAGGATTTTGCGACTCCTTCTGTTTCATTATCAGCTTTGCAGATACACCCTTTATACTTTTGACCCCGGGAAACAATCTCTATAAACGAGGTCTCAGTTTCTTTGAGGATGCACAAATCACTCCCAATGTGTGCCTTCAGGTTTCTCAGCTTGTAACTGCCTACCACCTGTCACGCTTTGGAATGGGTGCTACCTTTACAAGTGATTTGCTTGTTAATCCTGAACAGGATAGCATATTGTTTTATAAAATCAACTCACCTCTCTCATTTCGTGTTTTTGATATTGTTATGTCAGATGAATCCTATATATCAAATGCCATGAACGAGTTTATTCATATTTTCCAGGATCACTATGGCTTGTATTTAAAAAAGCGGAAATCGACCCGCTTTTTTCCAAAAGATATTTAGTTTTAACTTTTTATTTTTTTCTAATGCACATTAGTGTAAAGCAAATACATGTGCTCATTTTCAGGTGTATTCATGTTCAAATTGATCTCCGGCTTACCGGTATCCGGATTTTCAATTCCAACATATATCTTTATATGTTCATCACGCTTATAATTACCCTGAAAAG
>JAQUUX010000103.1 GCA_028693705.1 Lachnospiraceae bacterium
GAAACACAAAGCTTGTCCTTGATATCCATAAATATCTGCGGTAGCATACCCAAAAGACAATATAAGAAAAAATCATAACAAGGACATTCTTTACATTCTTTTAACTTAAAGTAAATTGACACTATCTAACTGAAATTTGACAATATGCAGATTCCATATTAACATGTGAATATATAAGGATTTAGGAAGGAAAAGGGACGATGCGGAAATAATTTTACTTTTAGGAACATGAGACGTTAGTATAACTGTTTGCTGATCAGGAAACGGTTGTGTGTAATAGGAAAACCTAAAAAAAGGTTCTCCTGTTTCGTTATGTTGCCAAAAGTAGATTATGTTTCCCATAGTCTCTTTTTGTGTACAAAATTTGTAGTAAAAGAGCACAATTGGCAGCAGACGTTTCGGATCTCGACAGATGATAAGTGGAGGGACGTATGTCGCAAATCAATGTAAGTAATCTTACATTTTGTTATGAAGGAAGTGTTGAACCCGTGTTTGAGAACGTATCATTTTCTATTGATACGGACTGGAAACTGGGATTTGTTGGAAGGAATGGAAAAGGAAAAACAACATTCCTGAGACTGTTATCAGGAGAGCTGGAATATCAGGGAAAGATCAGTTCAGCTGTCAGCTACGGTTATTTTCCCTATTCCATAAAATTAGCAGACTGGAAACAGTGTGGAGCAGAACTGTTAGAAAACTGGAAGGCTGATTGTGAAGCCTGGCAGGTACTTCGGGAATTGGATAAATTGCAGGTGGAGGCAGAGGTGTTGTATCGTCCATTTGGTACTCTCAGTTTTGGAGAGCGGACAAAGCTGATGCTGGCAGTTTTATTCTCGGAGGAAACCAATGGACGGGAACTACTCCTGGTGGATGAGCCAACGAACCATCTGGATCAGAAATCTAGAGAAATTGTAAAAGAATATCTGTCCCGAAAAAAAGGATTTATTCTGGTGTCCCATGACAGGGATTTGCTGGATGCCTGTGTGGATCATATGCTGGTGCTGAATCGGAAATCAATTGAGGTGCAGGCAGGAAACTTTTCCAGTTGGTGGGAGAATAAGAATCGAAAAGATATTTTTTCGAAAATGGAAAATGAAAAGCATAAGAAAGAAATTGGTCAGTTGCAGGCAGCTTCTGCAAGAACCAGAAAGTGGGCCGATAAAAATGAAAGTACCAAAATTGGATTTGATCCCATTAAGGAGCCGGAGCGGAATATATCAACCAGAGCCTATATTGGAGCCAAGACTAAGAAAATGCAAAGCAGGGTTAAACAGCTGGAAATCCGCATTGGAAAAGAAATAGAAGAGAAACAGGGGCTTTTACAGGATATTGAAAATCCGGCAGAGTTAAAGCTTATGCCCATTACGCATGTGAAAAAACGGCTGTTATACGCCAGAGATTTTGGTCTACAATATCAGAACGCAGAAAAGCCGGTTTTCTCTAACCTCCAGCTGGAACTGGAGCAGGGAGATCGGATGCTGTTACACGGTGGAAATGGCTGTGGAAAATCCAGTCTGATCCATGCAATTTTAGATCAAATAGCAGATACCCGTAGACAAAGTAAGGGAGAAAATGAGAGAATAGGAGAAATGGAAAATACTCCAAAAAGAGTAGAGATGCTAAAATATGGTATCCTGCAGATTGCTTCGGATTTAAAAATATCTTATATCAGTCAGGATACCTCCTTTTTAAGGGGAAGCATAAAAGCCTTTTGTCGGGAAGAAAAACTGGAAGAAAGTTTATTTTGCAGTATCCTTAGGCAGTTGGATATGGAACGGACACAATTTGAAAGGCCGATAGAGGAGTTTTCAGAAGGACAAAAGAAAAAGGTGTTAATTGCAGCAAGTCTTTTGACACCGGCGAATCTCTATATCTGGGATGAACCTTTGAACTATATTGATGTATTTTCAAGGATGCAGATTGAAAAGATGATTATGGAATATCAGCCGACCATGTTAATCGTGGAGCATGATGTGAGATTTCAGGAGAAGGTAGCTACGAAAGTGATAAATTTGGAGGCACAATAAATGGTCAGCAGAAGCGACATTTTGAGATATTGTATGGAAGAGCATGGAACTGTTTCGGAAAAGCCATGGCCTGAGTTCCCCACCAATGAGGTACTCAGACAAGTTCACGGCAGAAAGTGGTATGCACTTATCATGAATATCTCCAGGGATAAATTGAAGGTGGAGAACCGGGAAGAACAGAATAAACAGGATGATGAAGACTTGAATGTAGATGTCATGAATGTGAAATGCGACCCGGAGATGATCCCGTTTCTGTTAAGCCAAAAGGGTTTTGCGGCTGCTTATCACATGAACAAGACACATTGGATTACGATTATACTGGATGGTTCTGTGGCAGATGAGGAGATTTATAGTCTGTTGGAGCAGAGCTATGACATGACGCTAAAGTAAATGTTGCCTGGAGGTATGGAAGCAATGAAGAAACCAAAGATAAGAATCACATTGATTGACCAAAAGGGTCAGGTGGGGTGTCATAGAGGACATAAAATAGGCGACAGCTATGATTTTGACACGGAACGTGGAAATTTATGTCCTATGGCAATGCATGTGGCGTTTCCTTATGTGGATATTCTGCGGTATGGCGGTGAAATCCCAGGGCAGGAAAAAGGCACAGCTGTGTTTGCCTGTCCGGATGTGGACACATTGAATGTTTTTAAAGTTGAACGGATTGAGGAATAAGAAAAATATAGTACTACAAAAGTAAAGAACCAGAAAGCAGATTAAAATGAATCAAACAGAACAAAAAGCAAAACTGACAGTTATTTTTTCTATGACTATTTTTGGTACCATAGGGATTTTTCGACGTTACATCACATTGCCGTCCGGTATGCTGGCAATGTTTCGAGGATATATAGGGACAGCATTTCTTATCACATACATTATGTTAACCAAAAGGGAAATTGTCTGGGAAGGTATTAAGCGAAAGATTTTTAACCTATTAATTTCCGGAGCACTGATAGGTTTTAACTGGATTCTGCTATTTGAAGCGTATCAGCATACATCTGTAGCAATTGCCACATTATGTTATTATATGGCGCCTATTTTTGTCATGGTTTTCTCACCTGTTATCTTAAAAGAAAGATTGACAGGGAAAAAGATTGTTTGTGTCATTATTGCGTTATCGGGAATGGTACTGGTTTCCGGCGTATTGAAGACCGGTGTGTCAGGAGTCGGGGAATTATTGGGAATACTACTGGGACTTGGGGCAGCGGTATTATATGCAATTGTAATATTGATGAATCAAAGTGTTAAAGAGATTCCTGCATATGACAAGACCATTGTGCAGCTTGGATCAGCCGCTGTAGTGGTAACACCTTATGTATTCCTGGCTGAAGATTTTCAAAGTGTGGTGATAACTCCATTTTTGATCGGAATGGTTTTGATCGTGGGGATTATTCATACAGGTATCGCATATGCCCTGTATTTTGGCGGGATGTCTAAGTTGAAGGCACAGACGGTTGCTTTATTTAGCTACATGGATCCAATTGTGGCGATTTTATTGTCAGCATTATTTTTAAAAGAACCAATGGGAATAGGGGAAGCTGTGGGAGCCATGTTGGTATTAGGGGCGACCAAGGTTAGCGAATTTCCTGAAAAGAGGCATTAAATCATGAAAGCAATTCAAAAATCATTTATCAAATATGTGTCCATGGATATTCTGGGGATGATCGGAATGTCTGCCTATATATTGGTTGATACCGTTTTTATTTCTATGGCTTCCGGTGCAGAGGGTATCACCGCCCTGAATCTGGTGCTTCCTATCTACAGTCTGATGTATGCTATCGGTTCCATGGTGGCAACGGGTTCGGCAATACGTTTTAAAATTGGAAAAGCAAAACAGGCGAAGGATACGGATCAGTATTTTTCCAATGCCATTCTATTTTTGCTTTTATTTAGTATACCTTTTATTTTAATGGGCATCTTTATGCCGGAGCAGGTTTTGGTCCTCTTGGGTGCAGACGAGAGGATCGTAGCTGTAGGAACGTCATATACCCGGATTTTTATGGTATTTGCACCATTTTTTATGCTAAATTACGTGTTCTGCGGTTTTGTGAGAAATGACAACAATCCTACCTTAGCTATGATTGCTACTTTTGCCAGCAGTATTTTTAATATTATTATGGACTACGTATTTATGTTTCCTATGGAAATGGGTATGGCGGGGGCCTCTTTGGCAACAGCGCTTGCCCCGGTTGTGAGCATTTTAATTTGCTGCTTTCATTTCTTCCGAAAGAAAAATACAATTCGTTTTGTATGGATGCGATTGTCTTTTCAGAAATTATGGCAGTCATGCAGATTAGGTGTCTCTGCCTTCGTGGGAGAAATATCAGGTGGGGTAACGACCATGGTATTTAATTTCCTGATCCTTGGTATTGCCGGCAATATCGGAGTGGCAGCCTATGGAGTATTGGCTAATATGTCTTTGGTCGCCATTGCGATTTTTAATGGTATTTCACAGGGAAGTCAGCCGTTATTCAGCCACGCTTATGGAAAAGGGGATCGGCCTTCTGTTTCTGCGTTGTATAAAATGTCAGTAGTCACGGTTCTGGCAGCAGCACTTAGTATGGTATTACTTGTGAACATCATGCCGGAACAGATTGTAGCGGTTTTCAATGCAGAGCAGAATATGGAAATGGCTGCATATGCAGTACAGGGCTTAAAGCTGTATTTTCTCGGACTGTTTTGCGCCGGTTTTAACATTGTGGGAACAGGCTATTTAAGCGCAACAGAAAAAGCAGGCAGTGCTTTTGTGGCGTCGGTACTTCGTGGATTTATTGCAATTGTTGTGTGCGCATGGGTACTTTCAGAATTGTTTGGGATGGTTGGAATCTGGCTGGCATTCCCGGTGGCAGAAGGGGTGACGACTGTGGTGATGGTAATTGCCATGCATAGGAGTAAAACTGCAGTTTAAAGGAATAAGGATTGATGTAAAGGGACGGTTCAGCCGTGTATCATATGCTCACAAGCCCGTTCTCACTACGGTAAACGCGTAGCTGTACATAAGTTCGCACAAGACGCGAACTAAGTACAGACGTGTTTACAGTGCTTGTTCGCATACGATACACGGCTGAACCTCATTTTACGCAATATTTATTTTCTTTAAACTGCAGTTTGCGTTGCCCTGGAGCGCAAAGACCTCAGTTACAGTAACTAAAAATGCGACTGTTTTGCCTTGGCTGCAGACCAGGCCAACAGCAGATTAACAACTTGAAAAGGATACACACCCACACCATTGCCGTCTCATTATAAACATTATTTTTTAAGTTGCTAAACTACAGTTTAATCGCATGTGAACTTCGGCGTAGACCTTACATTCTGCAATTCAACCAGTATCTCCGCCAGACTTTTTTCCTGTTCTGCATACACTGTGGCAATAATAGCCCCTTCTACTACAGGTGCATCTGCCATGACAACTTTATCTGATTCATATTCTTCCAGAACCATCTCTGTAGTCATGACTGCACTTCCCAAATCCATGAGAATAACAACTCCGTCGGGGGAATAAACAGTTTCAATGGCATTTTTGATTTTTTCATAGCTGGTTCCAAAGCTGCCATCATCCAGGCCACCGGCGGCACAGACAGATGCATTAGGAGCCATCACCTTTGTCATTTCCAGAATGCTTTCAGCCAGTTTTTTACTATGGGATACGATGACGATTCCTACCATAGCAGTGTCCTCCTTTTTGTTCTATAAATTGTTACAGATTGTTTCTAATATTAATGTAAAGGAGGTGGCACCCGGATCCTGGTGACCGAGGCTTCTTTCTCCCAGATAGCTGGCGCGTCCTTTGGTTGCGATTAAATCTTTTGTGTGTTCTACTCCGCTTTTAGCAGCAGCAACACCGGTTGACAATACCAGTGAGGTATCTCTTTGACCGGCAGAAATGGTGTCCTTCATGGCATTCAGCGCGGGAACCATAGCATCCAGCATTGTTTTTTCTTCGGTAGTGGAATGGCCCCTCATTTTCACACCATCAATGGCAGCATTCAGACCGGCTATAAAATCATCTATAGTCATATCTGTTTTGGCACCAATGGCAGTACCGGCCTTCATAAAAGCTGTTCCATACAATGGACCGGAAGCACCACCTACGGTAGAGACCAAAGTCATACCTACGGATTTCAAGATGGCACCAATATCCTTATCTGCCAGTGTATCCATTTTCTTTTCCACTTCAGTGAAACCACGTGCCATATTGATACCGTGATCGCCGTCACCGATAACATTATCGAGTTCTGTGAGAAAACTGTTGTTCTCCTCAATGACAGTTGCAATGCTATGTAAGATTTCTATGATTTTTTTATTATCAACCATGATTATTCATCTCCTAAAGTACTTTAAATGCAGGGGTATCGGCCTTTGCAGATAACAGTTTCTTTAACTGATCATCCAACTTCAGTATAGAAATGGAAAATCCCTGCATTTCTATGGAAGTCATATACTCACCTACAAAAGTTTCATATACCTTAATGCCTTTTTCTTTTAAAACATCAGCCACGTGATTGTTGATGATGAATAATTCCATCAACGGAGTGGCTCCGGCACCATTTATCATAACAGCTACTTCACTGTCAGTATAGTCTATATCAGATAAAATTTTATCTAATAACAGATCTGTTACTTCGTCAGCTGGTCTGATTTTCTCACGATGTGTTCCTGGTTCTCCATGAATGCCGATACCTACTTCCATTTCATCTTCAGACAGATCAAATCCGGGTTTACCGCTTGCAGGAACAGTACATGGAGCAATTGCTGCACCCATAGTTCTTACATTATCAATTACCTTTTGGGCAACGGCCTGAACATCATCCAGGCAAGCCCCGGTTTCAGCCATGGCACCGGCAATTTTATGTACCAGAACAGTACCGGCTACACCACGTCTTCCTACGGTGTAAAGGCTATCTTGAACAGCTACATCGTCATTTACGATAACCTGTTTTACGGAAATGCCTTCTTCCTCAGCCATTTCACCGGCCATTTCAAAGTTCATGACATCGCCGGTATAATTTTTAACTACCATGAGAACACCGGCATCGGTGGCGATTGCTTTGATGCCTTCCAAAATCTGGTCCGGAGTAGGCGAAGTAAATACAGCACCGGCAACGGCGGCATCTAACATACCTTCACCAACATAGCCTGCATGAGCCGGCTCATGCCCGCTTCCTCCACCACTGATCAGAGCAACTTTCCCTTCTTTTTTGTTAGCGCGAACTACCACATTTCCACAATCTAATTTTTTCAAATAAGATGGATATGCCTTTACTAAGCCCTGAATCATTTCATTTTCCACATTGTCAATACTATTAATTAGTTTTTTCATTGCAAACACCTCCACATATGTACTATATGCAATAGCCTGATCGACTATTCCGGGTTACAGATTCATCTTAGCATTGTGATATGTGGGAAGCAATTTTAAAATCGGTTTTTTTTACAGATTATGGAAATTGTATCTTGAGTTTCCGCAAAATGTTATTTCAAAATGATTAACTTCTCCTAAAGTGTCAATCCGTCAGTTTTCTGAATGATGATGAGTGACGTTGAACAGAGTAGAGACACTTAAATAAGCCCCGCTGG
>JAQUUX010000030.1 GCA_028693705.1 Lachnospiraceae bacterium
AGCGGGGCTTATTTAAGTGTCTCTACTCTGTTCAACGTCACTCATCATCATTCAGAAAACTGACGGATTGACACTTTAGGAGAAGTTAATCATTTTGAAATAACATTTTGCGGAAACTCAAGAGAATGTAATGATAGACGCTATTTTGGACGCACTGATCGATGGGGGAAAGCTTTTACCGTTCCTGTTTGCCACCTATCTGGTAATGGAATGGATTGAACATAAAACAAGTGATAAAACGAGACTGGCAATTAAAAACGCCGGTAAATGGGGTCCTTTATTAGGAGGAGCTTTTGGTGTAGTACCACAGTGCGGTTTTTCTACTGTGGCCGCAAATTTATATGCCGGGAAAATCATTTCTCTGGGAACCTTACTTGCAATTTTTCTTTCTACATCAGATGAAATGTTACCGATTTTTCTTTCAGAACAGGTTAATATTGTTTTAATCGGAAAAATTTTATTCTTGAAAATGTTAATCGGTGTAGCAGCAGGCTACCTCATCGATCTTTTTACTAAAAAATACACCCACATGGGCGGGGAACTGCGGATTGGAAATCTTTGTGAGAAGGAACATTGCCATTGTGATAAAGGATTGTTTAAATCAGCAGCAAAGCATACTTTAAATATCTTCTTCTTTATATTAGTTGTTTCCTTTTTGTTAAATTTAGTAATCGGTATGGTCGGGGAAGATCAGCTTAGTCAGCTGGTAATTGCAAAACCTGTCATCGCAGAGCTGTTAGCCGGTGTTGTAGGCCTGATTCCAAATTGTGCGGCATCAGTTGTTTTGACTCAGTTATATCTGGAGGGTATTATTGGATTTGGAGCGGTAATGTCCGGTTTGCTGGTTGGCGCAGGTGTTGGACTGTTGGTATTATTTAAGATGAATCGTCCGTTAATTGAAAATATCAAAATTACGATTCTTTTATATGTGATAGGTGTTTCGATAGGTGTTATTATCGATGTCAGCGGTTTTATGATTTAATGGAGAAATTCATGAAAGAAAAATGGAGTATAGATGAAAGCACACTAAAGATAATCGCCTGCGTCTCTATGCTGATTGATCATATTGGAGCAGCAATTATACTGCCAATGATACAGGCAGGCAGAATGCCGGAAGTACCGCTTATTTGGGGAAATTATAATCTTTGGTCTTTTGTTTATGCAGGAATGCGTCTGGTGGGACGTTTGGCATTTCCTATTTATCTCATGCTATTAATAGAAGGATTTGAGCATACGCATCATTTAAAACGATACACGACGAGACTTCTGATTTTTGCATTTATTTCGGAAATTCCTTTCGATCTTGCAATTTATCGTTCGGCCATAAGCTGGCAGAGACAAAATGTGTTTTTCAGCCTGTTTATTGGATTACTGATGATGACAGGATTTCGGTATGTAATGACTCATTTTAAGGATTATTTTGCGGTTTTGCTAATGGATGGTATGATCCTGGCGGTAGGAATGGCTGTCGCATGGTTTATCAGATGTGATTATGGAATGTTTGGCATTGCCGCACTTGCAGTTATGTATGCACTGCGAATAGATAAAAGGGAAGCTTTGTTTGGCAGTATTATCGTATTGACGATCCATGCCAGTAATGAAGTGGCAGCACTGGCAACGATTCCGTTGGCTCATTTTTATAATGGCGAGAGGGGGAAATCCTGGAAATACGTGTTTTATGTCTTTTATCCAGTACATCTATTATTGCTGTACCTGATTTACAGAGGTATGTTATAATCTTAGATAAGTATTTGAACAGTCTTACTAAAAAGAAATGGAGAATATTATGTTAGAATTACAAAATATCTGCTATGAAGTAGATGATAAAAATGAAAATAAGGATATACTGAAAAATATAAGTGTCAAGATTGATGAACGTTTTGTTGCAATCACCGGACCAAACGGCGGAGGTAAATCTACCCTGGCAAAAGTAATTGCCGGTATTATTACACCAACATCAGGTAGAATTTTGCTGGACGGTGAAGATATCACGGGGCTTAATATTACAGAGCGCGCCAATAAAGGGATTAGTTTTGCTTTTCAGCAGCCGGTACGTTTTAAAGGACTGACTGTAAAGGATCTGGTTACACTTGCCGCAGGTAAGGATATTAATGTAAACGAAATCTGTGAGATTTTATCCGAAGTGGGTTTGTGTGCGAGAGAGTATGTTGATCGTGAGGTAAATGCAAGTTTGTCCGGCGGAGAGTTAAAAAGAATAGAGATTGCTATGATCATTGCCCGTGGCACCAAACTTTCTATTTTTGATGAGCCGGAAGCAGGTATTGATCTGTGGAGCTTTAATAGTCTGATTAAGGTATTTGAAAAAATGCATCAGGTCATCAACGGTTCTATTCTGATTATTTCCCATCAGGAGAGAATTCTGGATATTGCCGATAAGATCATTGTGATCGCTTCAGGAGAGATCCAGACTGTTGGTACAAAAGAAGAGGTTCTGCCTGTATTGCTATCCCAAGCAGGTGGTACAGAGGCAACATGCAAAGCATTGGCTGATAAATTTTAAGTAGAAGTTAGAATTGGAAGGATAAAATAAAATGGATGCAATCGAGAAAAATTTACTGGAACAGGTAGCAGATATTCATGGAGTGCCGGAAGGTGCATATAATATCAGAGCAAACGGAAAATCCGCTGGCAGAAATGTAACAGCTAATATTGATATTGTCACAAAAGAAGATAAACCGGGAATTGATATTTTTATCAAAGCAGGCACCAAAAATGAAAGTGTGCATATTCCGGTTATATTGAGTCAGGCAGGTTTACAGGAAAGTGTATATAATGATTTCCACATTGGAGAAGATGCAGATGTTACTATCGTAGCAGGCTGCGGTATTCATAATTGTGGTGTAGATACCACACAACATGATGGTATTCATACATTCTATATTGGAAAGAATGCAAATGTACGTTATATTGAGAAACACTATGGTGAAGGGGATGGCAAGGGACAGAATGTTATGAATCCCACAACTCTTGTTAACTTGGAGGAAAATGCTTCTTTTGAAATGGAATCAACCCAGATCAAAGGAATCGATTCTACCGACAGAGTTACCAAGGGTGTGTTAAAGGATGGAGCATCGCTGGTAGTCCGTGAGAAAATCATGACCCATGGAACCCAGTTCGCCAAAACAAATTTTGAAGTGGAACTAAACGGTGTGGATACAAAAACCAATATCATCTCTCGTTCAGTAGCAAAGGAACATTCTTCACAGACATTTCTTTCAAAGATGATAGGTAATAATCAATGTACCGGACATAGTGAATGTGATGCTATTATTATGGATCGGGCATCAGTCAGTGCGATTCCGGAATTAACAGCGAACCATGTGGACGCAAGTCTGATTCATGAAGCAGCAATCGGCAAGATCGCCGGTGAGCAGCTGACAAAACTGATGACACTTGGTCTTACTGAAAAAGAAGCTGAAGAGCAGATCGTTAATGGTTTCTTAAAATAGAAGCATAAAATCGGTTTTTATTAAATAGAATTGGAGAATATGAAGAGAAGAAGAAATGTAAATGCCATTCTGGCAGTATGGACAGTGGTGTTTGGTGTCATTGCACTAACCTCTCTTTGCTGCTCGGTTATTATGTATATATATTTTACCAGAGAAGATGAGAGCGTTACAGCTATGGCCGAACAAACAGTATCGGCTGAAACAGATGGTTATTCTGAGAGTGAAGTAGATAGCCTGATTGATGAGACTGTATCCCAGGCAGTGGAAAAGGCCAGGGATGAGGCTACCAGTGACTTTCTGACCACAATGCGCGACATGATGGAAGAAGAAGGCAGTACGGTTAATATGTTGCGGTATTTTTATCCGGATAACGTAATTGTTTATAGTGGTGGAAAATACAATTTTCTGCCAATTCTGAGCAATGTTGCGAAGAATACATACCAGGATGAGTTTTTCATTCAGGATGAAGAAGGTATTGCCTCCTATGATGATGGTAATGGTTTGATTTCTCATAAAGGAATTGATGTGTCCAGATTCCAGGGTGAAATTGATTGGGAAAAAGTAAAAAATGATGGAGTTGAATTTGCATTAATTCGTCTGGGTGTCAGAGGCTATACAGAAGGTGCTATCGTATTGGATCAAACTTATGAAGCTAATATGGAAGGAGCACTTTCTCAGGGTATCCATACCGGAGTGTATTTCTTTACACAGGCAACTACAGAGGAAGAAGTAAAAGAGGAAGTAGATTTTACGCTGGAAAACCTGAAAGATTATCAGATAGATGGGCCTATTGTAATTGATGTGGAAGATGTCAATAATGGAAAAGGACGTACCGGTGCCTTGACAGCAGAAGAGCGAACAAAACTGATCAAAGCATTTTGTGATCAGGTAAAAGAAGCCGGATATACGCCAATGATATATGGAAATTTGAAGTCCATGACTATGATGGTGGATCTGACACAGTTGGAAGAGTATGAAAAGTGGTATGCTTTCTATGGTTTTCCGGTATATTATCCTTATGCATATTCTATTTTACAATACAGTGAATCCGGAAAAGTGGATGGTATCAGCACTGAGGTGGATCTGAATATAGCATTTGACACATGGTGGTAAAAAATGGATAAAAAAAGTAAAAATGCCTTGTTTTTACAGGGTATCATTTTGGCGAGTGCGGGCATTGTGACCAAGATTATTGGTTTTATATACCGTATCCCAATGGCAAACATGCTGGGGGAGCAGGGAAATGGAATATATTCGGTAGCCTTTGGAATTTATAATGTGGCGCTGACATTATCTTCGTATTCTCTTCCGCTAGCTGTTTCCAAAATGATATCCGGCAGATTGGCAAAAAACGAATACCAAAATGCCTACAGAGTTTATCTGCAGGCACTTTTCTTTGCTGTGGCGGCGGGTCTTGTGGCTTGTACAGCACTTTTCTTTGGCGCAGGGTATTTAGAAGAATTATATAATTGTGCGGGTCTTGCAAAACCTCTTAGGGTATTGGCTCCCACCACCTTTGTCGTAGCACTTTTGGGTGTGTTTAGAGGATTTTTCCAAGGACATGGGAATATGGTGCCGACAGCACTTTCCCAGATCATGGAACAGATTATTAATGCAGTGGTAAGTATCGCAGCTACTTATCAGTTCATGAAAGCATTTCAGAGTTCTGATAGTGTGGCAGCATATGGTGCGGCCGGCGGTACGACAGGTACACTGGCTGGGGCTATTATGGCGTTGGTTGTTCTGGCGATTATTTTCATCAGACAGCTGGGAGAGATGCGAAAGAATAAACAACAGGATGAAACACTGGCAGAGAGTACAGCCCATATTTATAAAATGCTGTTACTTACCATTTTACCGGTTATACTGAGTCAGACAATCTACCAGATCGGTTATACTATTGATGACCTTTTATTCGGAAGTATTATGGTTGCAAAGGGATTGACAGATGAAATGGCCAGTTCCTTACGTGGTGTATTTAATACACAGTATAATCAGCTGATCAATCTGCCTGTAGCAATTGCATCAGCTATGGCAGCATCAACAATTCCCAGTATTGTACATTCTTACGTTAGAAATGAAATAAAAGAAGTACATGAGAAAATAGATGCAGTTGTTAAATTTAATATGGTAATTGCCATTCCGGCAGCGGTTGGATTAACTGTTTTGGCAGATCCCATTATTTCAACATTATTTCCAAGACTGGTGACTTATCATGTGATGGCGGTACGCCTTTTGGAAACCGGTTCGGCAGCAGTTATTTTTTATGCACTGTCTACGATTACCACAGCCATATTACAGGGGAGCAACTATATGCGTCTGCCGGTGATACATTCTGGAATTTCTCTATTATTCCATATCGGGATCGTATTTGTATTGCTGCAGTTTACAGAACTTGGTGTTTATGGTCTGGTAATTGCCAATGTGGTTTTCCCGATTATGGTAAGTTTTTTGAATTGCAGAGCCTTGCAAAAGCGTTTACAGTATGAATGGAAAATTGGGCGATTATTCATACGTCCTGTATTTTCAGCAGTTATTATGGGTATTGTGGTATTGGGAGTTTATCAGGTGATTTTCAGAATGACAGGCAATATCCAGATTGGATTGCTGACAGCAGTTATAGCGGCAGTTCCGGTATATGGATTTCTTATTCTTAGGACAGGCTGTTTTACCAGAGAGGAACTGGAGGCACTGCCACTTGGCAGAAAGCTGCTTCGCTTCTTGAAATAAAAGATTATTAGAACAAATTAAAAGGAGCCTTTGCAAATTAGGTAAAAACCTACAATGCAAAGGCTACTTTATTGTTATTTAATATTATGCGGAAGGAAACATTTTCTTGGTCATCTGATAAACCTGAACCGCAAGAGTTTCTTCATCTTCCTTAGTATCATTTTCCAGCCACTGCATAAAAGTATTAAATAAAGCACCGGCATAGAAATATAATTGCGTTTTTTCTTTAAAATCAGAAGTGGGTTTTGCAACATAGCTGCTAAAATACCCATTCAATCGATTCAATAACAGATTAGACATATTTGCACGATCCAAACACAATGCAAAATCCTTATATTGTTTAAAGAACTGGAAACTCTTTAAAATGTGATCGTAATCTGAAAATTGTCCGGCAGCTTTCCCGGAATCGACTTCCCTGATATAATCTTCGATTATCGTATCAAGATAGGATTCCAGGATTTCTTCCTTTTTCCCAAAATAACGATAGTATGACATTCGGGAAACTCCCGCTTTCTTCGTTATATCTGTAATGGAAATATCACCAATGGAGGTCTTCTCCATTAAATTTATCAAAGCCTGTGCCAGATAAGTCTTGGCAGTCTGAAATGCGTTATTTTGCAAGTATAATGTTTTCATAAAATTACGTCCTCTCCTTATGTTACAAAATCCATTGTTTTGTAAATTGAATCTAAATAGAATGTTAAATATAATAACATGTAGTAATGAAAACTACTTGTTACAGTTAGAATAACCCAATTTTGATTGGAAAGCAAGATATTCTATGGGTAATTTATAGAAAATTTACAAAATAATGATTGTCGTAAAGGGGAATAACTATGAAGAGAAGAATAGTAGTGGATTCAGGATGTGATCTTACAATATTAGAAAAAGGCCAGACAGAAGAGAAAAATAATAAAATACTGATAAATGAAGATGAAATTTCTTTTGCCAGAGTTCCTATTCGAATATCTCTGGGAGACAGAGAATATGAAGATTCCATTGATTTGGATGTAAAGGGCTTTGTAAAAGATATGGAGGCATACAAGGGGATTTCTACCAGTTCATGCCCCGGTCCACAGGATTGGCTCCATGCATTTTCAGGCGCAGATGAGATTTTTGTGATTACGATTACGGGAGAATTATCCGGAAGTTACAACAGTGCAGCTTTGTCTAAAAACATTTATCTGGAGCGACATTCGGAGAAGAAAATCAAGATCTGGGATTCTCAGTCAACCGGTCCACAGATATCGTTAATGGTTTATTACCTGAAAGAACTACTTGAACAGGGACTGGATTTTATCACTGTTTGTGAGAGAGCAGACCAATACCTGGCTAGAACCCGTTTAAGCTTTTTCCTGTTTTCCATTGATAATTTTGTGAAAAATGGAAGAATCAGCAAAATAGCCGGACTGGCAACAGGATTGCTGGATCTTCATATTTTGGGAAGAGCACAGGAAGGGCGGCTTCATCCTGTGAGAAAATGCAGAGGAGGAGCCTGTCTTGCAAAACGACTTTATGAGGAGATGAAAGAACAGGGATACCAGGGCGGTAAAGTGATTTTAACTCATTGTTTTAATGAAAGACAGGCGTTAGAAGTAGAGCAGTGTATTTTAGCCGAATTTCCAAATGCTATAATAGAACGGATGGGAATGTCCGGTTTATGCAGTTATTATTCTGAAAAGGGCGGCGTACTGGCTGGATATGAAATAGGATAGATGCAGAAAAGAAACAGGGTAAAAGTCTTTTCAAATAATAAAAATCCGGATAAAACAAAAGCACCGACCCCGTGAATCAAGTTCACAAAATCAATGCTTTAGATGCACCGCCAGGGGCTCGAACCCTGGACACCCTGATTAAGAGTCAGGTGCTCTACCAACTGAGCTAGCGGTGCGTTTTTATTTACAACGCAAGAATAATTATAGTATAATGTTTCTTGGTTTGCAAGTACTTTTTTGGAGGTTTTTCAATTTTTTGTTAATTCCAAAAAAAATAAGACAGAACGGGAAGTATTATAAGATGAAATTGGGATTATTTGATTCTCATGCCCATTATGATGATGAGGCCTTTGCGGAGGATAAAGAGACATTATTGTTAGAAATGAAAGAAAAGGGTGTATCACAGATTATGAATGTGGCAGCCAGCATGGAAAGCTGTCAGACAACCTTGCGACTGGCAGAGACACATGAAAATATATATGGTGCATTAGGTGTTCATCCCAGTGAAACTGCTGATCTGACAGAGCAGGATATGAATTGGATCAGGGAAAACAGCAAACATAGAAAAATAAAAGCAATTGGGGAGATCGGTTTAGATTATTATTGGCCGGAACCAGATCGTGAAATACAGAAACAGTGGTTTATCAGGCAATTGAACCTGGCAAGGGAAGTAGAAAAACCGGTGATCATCCATTCCAGGGACGCAGCACAGGATACTTTTTCTATTATGAAAGAAGCCAGAGCTGAAGAAATCGGAGGTGTTGTACATTGCTATTCTTACTCTGTAGAAATGGCAAGAGAATATCTGAATATGGATTTCTATTTTGGCATCGGTGGAGTGCTGACTTTTAAAAATGCTCAGAAATTAAAAGATGTTGCAGCTTATGTTCCGATAGATAAGATTGTTTTGGAGACGGACAGTCCTTATCTGGCACCGGTACCTAACAGAGGCAGTAGAAATAATTCCGAAAATTTAATATATGTTGCACAAACACTAGCGCAGATCAAAGGAATACCGTATGATGAAATTGTAGAAATTACAAACCGGAATGCGAATCGGTTATACAGGATAGAGGAGAATATATAGGATATGGCAACTTTGGGAAATCCAAACAATACAGTAGAGATATTACAGAAATATCATTTTAATTTCCAGAAGAAATACGGACAGAATTTTCTGATTGATACGCATGTGTTAGACAGAATCATTGAATCAGCGGATATAACAAAGGATGACTGTGTCCTGGAAATTGGACCGGGAATCGGTACAATGACTCAGTATCTGGCAGAAAATGCAAGAGAAGTAGTGGCTGTGGAAATCGATAAAGCATTGATCCCGATCTTAGAGGATACGCTGGCAGACTATGACAATGTAACAATTATTAACCAGGATATTTTAAAAGTAGATATTATGCAGATTGCACAGGAAAAGAATGGAGGAAATCCCATTAAAGTTGTGGCAAATCTGCCTTATTATATAACGACACCTATTATTATGGGACTTTTTGAAAGTCATGTTCCTTTGCAAAGCATTACTGTCATGGTACAAAAGGAAGTTGCAGACAGAATGCAGGTGGGACCCGGGACAAAGGACTATGGAGCTCTTTCACTGGCGGTACAGTATTATGCAAAACCGGAAATTGTAGCAAATGTACCGGCTAACTGCTTTATGCCAAGACCAAATGTCGACAGTGCAGTGATTCGTCTTAATAGATATGAAGTTCCACCGGTTACGGTAAAAAATGAGCAACTTATGTTTGCTTTGATCAGAGCCTCTTTTAATCAGAGGAGAAAAACGCTGGTAAACGGACTGAATAATGCGGCCGGACTGCCTTATGGAAAAGAAACGGTGATCAAAGCACTTCAGGCACTGGACATCAATCCGCAGATCAGGGGAGAAGCCCTGACCTTAGAACAGTTTGCAGCATTGGCCAATGAGCTGGAAGGCTAAATAATAGAATATGAAACGAATCAAATAAAAGGACTATTTTGATAGTCCTTTTATTTAGTTGTAAATGTCAATATTTTCCACTAGATGTTGTGTCATGCCTTTGACATAAGGTTTTACGTATGGTACACTTAAAACGATTAAAAATAGGGGTTTTATATCCTTTTTGGGATTCTTTTGCTGATATAGAGGTGGCATGCTTTGGATAAATATGAATATAAATTAAGATCGGACGAGATCAAAGAACTGATTAAAGAACAGGCCTTTGAAGAGGCAGCTGAAATTGCAGACGCTATTGACTGGAAACGAGTCAAGAGCGTTATGATGCTGTGCACGATCAGTGACCTATATAAGATTAATAAACGTTATGAAGACAGTAAAAATATTCTCCTCATGGCATATGAAAGACATCCGGGCGGGAGAAGTATCGTTTATTCTCTGTGCGAATTATCTATTAAACTGGAAGAATATGTTCAGGCAATTGAGTATTACAAGGAATTTGTAAAGATTGCACCTAAAGATAGTGGACGTTACATATTACAGTATAAGTTATACGAAGCACAGGATGTTTCTTTAGAGGAAAGAATCGAAGTCCTTGCTGAACTGAAAAAACGGGATTATAAAGAGAAATGGGCATATGAGCTGGCATTTTTATATCACCAGGTTGGTATGAGTGAACAGTGTGTTGCAGAATGCGATGAATTATTTACGTGGTTTGGACATGGGAAATATGTAATGAAAGCACTGGAACTGAAAATGCTTCATGCACAGCTTTCACCGGAACAGCAACAGGCTTATAACGGAAGCACCCCCTCGCAGGCATACACGATGGAACCCCAGGCAGATAATATGGATTCACAGGCAACGAAGGTATTACCGCAGCTGGATGGATTTTCAGAACAGTATATGGATAGTTCCATGGAAAATAGTGAAGAGCCTGCAGATGAAATGGATGATATTCAGGTAAAACCCATGGATGTAAGTCCGTATAATACCATTAATTTACAAAAAGAACTGGCGGAGAGCATGAAGGAAGTGCTCGCACCGGATGCTGATGCAAATGAAATCTTTTTTGAAGATCATACAGGACAGATGGAACCGGTTCCGGAACCAATTTTAGAACCGGTTCCGGAACCAATTTTAGAACCGGTTTCAGAGCCAGTTTCAGAACCGACTTCAGAGGCTGCTACGGAAATGATTCACGAAGAGACAGCAACGGAGACAGTAAGTGCAGATACGGATATGACTGAAATTCAGCCGACGACGGATCCGGATGAAATGTTATCTGCGGCAAATGCTGCTGCAGCAATTGAACAAATGCGTAAGAGGGCGCTTGAAAATATGAATAGACCATCAGGTTTTGATAATATGTTATCCCAGGAATATGATGGTCAGATCAGTCTGGTTGTCCCGGAAAGCGAGCAGATTGAAAAGCAGATTACCGGACAGATCAGTTTACAGGACGTTATCCTTGAATGGGAGCGTATGAAGCATGAGACCAAAGAGCGTAATCAAGAAGAAATAAGGCAGCGCGTTAAACAGGAAACAGGGGATTTATTCGCTCAGTTTGACGAGGAAGCAAAGCGGGGAATCATGGCGGAACTGGAAGCTGCAGCAGATGAAGCCGAGGCTGCTGAATTAGCTAAAAAGGAAGCATTCAAAAAATCGGCTCCGGAACCGGAAGATTTGGAAGTTGAAGAAGCTGAAGAATTTGAAGAATTAGAAGAAGAACCGGAATCTGTTCCTGAAGATATGGAAATTGCAGAAGAAGTTGAACCTGACGAGGAAGATCTGACGGAAGATCAGGAAGAGTTTGAAGAAGTTGAAGAAATCGAAGAAATTGCCGAAAACGATGAAACAGAAACCGAGATTTCAGATGAAAGTGATGATGAAGAGGATGATATAGAGGAAGCATCTGCTGAACAGCCCGCATCTGGAGACACACCAACACGCGCAGTAAAGGTACGAAAGCTGACACCGGAAGAAAAAGAATTGTTCGGTGGCTTTATCCAGGGCAGGAAATCGAGAGAACAGTTTGTACAGGCAATTGATGCTATTACTATGGCTTCTTACATCGGAAATGTTATCGTAACAGGTGAGCAGGGTATGGATACCATGTCACTGGCAAAGAAACTGATCAAAAATGTACAATATACAGATCATAACTTCTCTGGTAAAACGGCAAAGATAGCAGCAGCATCTTTTAATAAAAAAGATATCGTTGAAACGATTGAACGGATGGAAGGCGGCGCTTTGATTATTACAGGTGCCTCTGATCTTACCAAGGAATCTGCAGATACTTTATATAAAGCACTGAATAAAGAAGAAAAAGCAGTTATTGTTGTTTTGGAAGATCAGAAAAAGGCAATGAATAAGTTTTTGGAACATAATCCCAAGATAACAGAGTGCTTTAATTCCAGAATAGATCTGGAAGCATTAGACGACGAATCACTTGTAACTTTTGGCAGAATGTATGCAAAGGAAATGGAATATTCCATTGATGATATGGGGGTACTTGAATTACATACCAGAATTGCAGATATGCAGACAAGTGATCATTCCGTTACTGTTGCAGAGGTAAAAGACATTATAGATGATGCTATTTATCATGCAAATAGAAAAACGCCAAAGCATTTTCTGGATATTCTTTTACGAAAGCGTTATGATGAAAATGATATGATTATTCTAAGTGAAAAAGATTTTGCGTAAGTGTAAAAGAAGCGGGGGCAAGAATATATGGCATTGGGAACGGTTAAGAAAACCGCTGTGAAACAGCCGGAAACTGTATTTATATCAGAAGCCGATCAGTATGTATTTGGACAGGGATCACATTACGATATTTATAAGAAATTAGGGGCACATCCATCTGTAGAGAATGGACAGCAGGGATATTACTTTGCTGTCTGGGCTCCGCATGCAATGGATGTGTTTGTTGTTGGAGAATTTAATAATTGGAATGAGACACAGTATCCTATGCACTGTCTGGGGAAGGGCGGTATTCACGGGTTATTTATTCCGGGGGTAAAAGCCGGGGAACTGTATAAATTTTTGATTGTTACAGAAGATGGCAGAAAGCTTTATAAAGCTGATCCTTTTGCAAACTACGCAGAATTGAGACCGGGAAATGCTTCCAAAACAGCAGATCTGTTCGGATTTTCCTGGCAGGATACAGCATGGATGAAAAAACAGACTGTAGAAGATCCACAGAAAAAACCAATTGCAATCTACGAATGCCATATTGGATCCTGGATGAAGCATCCGGATGGTACAGAAGATGGATTTTATACTTATCGTGAGTTTGCGGATCGCCTTGTGGCATATTTAAAAGAAATGCAGTTTACCCATGTGGAATTGATGGGGATTGCAGAGCATCCTTTTGATGGATCCTGGGGATATCAGGTAACCGGTTATTATGCACCAACATCCAGATATGGAGAACCAAAAGATTTTATGTATCTGGTGAATGAACTGCATAAGAATAACGTGGGTGTTATTCTGGACTGGGTACCTGCACATTTTGCTACAGACGCATTTGGACTTGCGGATTTTGACGGACAGCCATTATTTGAGCATCCCGATAAACGTCTGGGCGAGCATCCGGAATGGGGAACCAAGATATTTAATTATCAGAAAAACGAAGTACAGAATTTCCTGATTGCAAATGCATTATTCTGGCAGAGAGAATACCATATTGACGGACTTCGTGTAGATGCTGTAGCTTCTATGCTTTATCTTGATTACGGAAAAAAAGATGGCGAGTGGCTGCCAAATAAAGACGGCGGAAATAAAAATTATGATGCCATAGCATTTTTCAAACATTTAAATTCTGTGGTTTGCGGATCGAGAAAAGGGTTTATGATGATCGCGGAAGAGTCTACGGCATGGCCAAAGGTAACCGGGGATGTAAAAGATGACGGACTTGGATTTACCTTTAAATGGAATATGGGCTGGATGCATGATTTTTGCGAATATATGAAACTGGATCCGTATTTTAGGGCAAATAATCATTATGCTATGACCTTTGCCATGACCTATAATGACAGCGAAAACTATATTTTGCCATTATCACATGATGAAGTAGTACATTTAAAATGCTCCATGGTAAATAAAATGCCGGGATATACGGTAGATAAATACGCAAATCTTCGGGTTGGATATACTTACATGTTTGGTCATTCCGGCAAGAAACTGTTATTCATGGGTCAGGAGTTTGCCCAGGAACGTGAATGGAGCGAAGCAAGAGAACTTGACTGGGGGCTTTTGCAGGAACCGCTTAATAAAGGAATGCAGGAATATGTGAAGGAACTGCTGAAGCTTTATAATGCTTATCCTTGTTTGCATGAGATTGATAATAGCTGGGATGGGTTCTGCTGGCTGAATTCTGATGACAAAGACAGAAGTATATACAGTTTTTACAGAAGATCAGCTGATGGCAAGAAAAATGTGATGTTCGTATTGAATATGACACCTGTCGCCAGAGAAGCATATCAGGTTGGTGTGCCCAAAAAGAAAAAATATCAGCTTCTGTTAAACAGTGATGAAAAAAGGTTTGGCGGAAATGGTGCAGAGATTAAAGAAGAAATTATGGCATATAATAAAAAATGTAATTTCCAGCCATATTCCATCGATATTGATTTGCCTGCCTATGGAGCAGCAGTATTTATGTTTTAGCGGTTAAGAAAATAAAAAGAAAAGCCGAAATAAAGGTTGAACAGTAGTTGTTCGGCCTTTATTTTTTTGAAAACGGAGTGTTTGCATGAAGATTTCATTTGATACAATGGGAACAAATCAGAATGTAGACAACGTTACAACTGCATATAGTA
Organism: Lachnospiraceae bacterium; assembly: GCA_028693705.1. Taxonomy (GTDB): domain Bacteria; phylum Bacillota; class Clostridia; order Lachnospirales; family Lachnospiraceae; genus JAQUUX01. The sequence continues at coordinate 14,687 of JAQUUX010000030.1, forward strand.
CTCCCCAGACGGCAGGAGCCACTTTTACAGGGGGGATTTCATTAGACATTTCTGACAAAGTTACGGATAACTCAGCTTATGGCGGTCAAGGAAAGACCACAGAGGATGTTAGCCTTGCTGCGGGACTTACTGACGTAGAGAACCAGCGTAACTACATGGCGGTTATGTCTAATACTATGTCTGAGGAAGATTTCGGTAAAATGTTAGAAGAGGGTGCAGATCCTAATAACATGAAAATCGAAGAAGTTGTAACGATTGTCGATCATATAAAAGTAGCTATGATCAAAGGTGGTGCATCTGTTATTGGATACACAGATACTTTAGATCAGAAAACCCTGACAGAGATTACAGGATCAGAAACGTTTGCTAATGTTTTGAAGCAGGCATTTCATGATGCGGATATTCCGCTCACGAAAGAGAATGCAGAAGCAGCAGTAAAGGCATATGATCAAATAAAAGAGAAACAGGAATTATCTCAAGGTGCAAAAAAATATCTTGTGACCAATCAGCTGCCACCAACGGTAGAAAACATTTACAAGGCACAATTCAGCAGCACTGAAGATGCTAATAAACAGGGACGGGGATATTTTCCGATTGAGGTAAATGGATATTATTCTCAGAAAGCAGAAGAAATCGATTTTTCCAAACTGCAGAAACAAATAGAAAAAGTAATTGAAGAAGCAGGATTACCTGTAAATGAGACAACTAAGGATCAGGCAAAGTGGCTTGTAGAAAAAGGAATACCGCTCACGGGAGAGAACTTAATTAATTTAGTTCAAATAGAAGCTGTAGCATTTCCGGTAACTGAGCAGGTAATGGCAGAAACTGTTGCTGTTGCTATTGCAAATGGAAAAAAAGCAGCAGAAGCTAACCTCTCGGATACAGAAAATATTTATGAGAAGGCAGTCAGAATATCGGAAGAGACAGCCGGACTGACAGAAGAAGCTGTAGATCAAGTTGTAGAATCAGGAAAGGAACTTACGCTGCAGAACATTGAACAGGCAGCAAAGGAACTTACAGAAAATAAATCAGCAGAAAAAGAAATTGCATCTGATGCGACTGCATACAAAACGGAAATACCGACAAAAGCTGTTTTAGACGCTCGTTTAAAATTAGCTGAGGTACAGTTGCAAATGACTGCTGAGGCAAATCTTAAACTGCTCAAAAGCAATTATGCAATAGAGACTACGGATTTAGAACAGCTGATCAAGGATTTAAAGCTTGCAAAAGAGACTTTATATCCGGATATGACAGAAGAAGAAATTTCTCTGTATGAACAAACTGCTCAAAGAACTGAGATACTTCCTTATTTACCGGCAGCGCTGGTAGGACGGCTTGCGGAATGGCCGGAACGAAGCGGTGTAACTGTTGAAGAGGCATATCAGCAAGGTAGTTCCCTGCAGGCAGAATATAAAAAAGCGAGTCAAACCTATGAAACGTTGATGACAGCACCTAGAAAAGATTTAGGTGATAAAATCCAGACAGCCTTTCGAAATGTGGATGATATTTTAACGGAAATGAATTTGAAAACAACAGCAGAGAATAGAAGAGCCGTTCGTATTTTGGGATATAACAGTATGGAAATTACCACAGAGAATATAGAAGCGGTACAATCCATCGATGAAGAATTGCAGATATTTCTGAAAAAGATCACACCACAGAAAACGTTGGATATGATCAGAGATGGCATCAATCCTTTAGAAACCGATATTTCAGAATTAAACGAATATTTTGAACAAAGTGAGAAAGAACAACAAAATAATCAAGAAAAGAATAGCTCTGAAAAGGCAGACAGCTATAGCAAATTTTTGTATAAGCTGGAGCAGAAAAAGGAAATCAGTCCTGAAGAGCGGACGACCTACATTGGTATTTATCGTATGCTTCATCAATTGAATGAAGATGACGGTGCCTCAGTGGGAACAGTTCTGGAAAATGGAGAAGAATTATCTTTTCAAAGTCTGCTGTCAGCAATGCGTTCTGCAAAAAGAGCAGGAATGGATATTATCGTAGATGATACATTTGCCGGGCTAAACGGAACACGACAAAACGCAGGAATTGATGAACAGATTTATACATATTACAAGAGCCTCGAACAGAGCAACACAGAAGAAGATGGAAAATATCAAGGCGAATTATTGAAAGATTACAGGCAGGCAGCAACAGTAAGCGATGAAGTGGTGGAAGATCTGTTGACATATAATCGGCCGGTCAGTGTCAACAATCTTCTGGCTGCTGAAGGCTTGTTATACCGTGGAAATACATTTCGGGAAATACATTCTTTATTTGACAGAAAAGCAAATCGTAAAGAAAATAAAGATACAACAATGAGCCTGAAAGAAGCCACGGATCACATGCTGGAAAAACTTTCTGATGAAGAAGATGCTGTAAAAGCATATGAAGATTTTACAGAAACACTAAGCAGTGAATTAGATACGTTGCTGGGAAATCAAGATGATACATATGTAGATGTAAAAGCAATTGCTATGCTTCATAAACAACTTTCACTTGCAGGATCTCTGGCTAAGGAAGAATGTTATCAGATTCCGATTACAACAGATGGTGATACAACTACCATGCAGTTACGAATAGAGCATGGAACAGGAGAGCATAAGGTAACAGCGACAATAGCACAGGATAACGGAAGCAGTGTTGCAGCAGAGTTTCGGTTAACAGAGGATGGAAACATTCAAGGCTATATCGCATCCGATCAAAGGGATGTGTTGGACAATTGGACAGTTACCGGACAGAAACGATTTGCCAAAGAATTGGGAAAAACAGAAACGGAATTTGACCAATTGCATATGATTTACAGTGAAAAGCTGGATGTTTCAAAGCTTGGAAAAGAAACAGAAAGTAATGGAATGACAGAAGAGATTAAACCGGCTGATACAAAAGAATTATATGCGATAGCAAAAGCATTTGTAAAAGCAATGCAAGGAGGAATCAAAGGATGAGAATTAATTATAATGTAAGTGCACATATTTCAATCAATGCTTTGAATAGTAACGACAATAAATTGTCCAAATCCCTGGAGAAACTTTCTTCCGGATTACAGATTGTGGGAGCAAAAAATAATCCGGCAGGACTTGCAATGTCCAAGCGGATGAACATGCAGATCGAAGGACTTTCTGTTGCAAGCCAGAACGCGAGTGATGGACAGTCTATTACAGAAACAGCAGATGGAACTCTGGCAGAGATTCAGGATATGCTACAACGTATGAATGAGTTAGCTGTAAAGGCAAACAATGGAACACTGACAGACGATGACAGAAAAACGATCAATGACGAAATTACACAGCTAAAGGATGAAATCACCAGAATTTCCAAAGAAACAGAATTTAATGGCCAGCCTCTTCTGGATGGTACCTGGGACTTAAAGGGATATAGTGATACAGCAGATATCAAAGTATCCGGATATTCGGATTCGGTATCCAGTGGTGATTATACAATACCAACCATGGATATTACATGGGGAGCAGATGGCGCTATTGAAAGTGTAACTGCTTATACCGATGGGAACAAAACAGCAGAGTGTATAGATGCAGAAGGCAATCAGGATTTAAGCATGGCAACACCTGGAACAGATTGCAAGGCACTTCCTGCAGGTTCACAGGTAACAAATATTGATGGAAATCGTATCACGATTTCTGATGGAGCGGGATTTTCTATTCAGCTGGATGTAACAGCAGGAACGACTACAGTTGGTAGTACAAACAGTAATGGTGATCCTGTAAATGCTACACTGGAATTAAAAAATTTGGGAGCTATGACACTACAGATTGGAGCCAACGAAAATCAGACACTGGAAATGAGAATTCCGGAAATTTCCCTAAAAAATCTGGGAATAGAAAATATTGATGTATCTACGCTGGAAGGATCAAATGATGCTTTATCCAGAATGGGTGATGCGATCCAGTATATTTCTGACGTAAGGAGCCGACTGGGTGCATATCAGAATCGATTGGAGCATACGGTAGACAGTCTGGATGTAACCAGCGAAAACATGACCGCGGCCTATTCCAGGATCATGGATGTAGATATGGCGGAAGAGATGACCACGTATACAACACAACAGGTTATGTCACAGGCAGCAACATCAATGCTTGCTCAGGCAAACCAGAGACCGTCTGATGTATTGCAATTGTTACAGTAGGAGGCACAATATGACCAGTGAACGAAAGCAGGAATTTACATTAAGAATCACACAGGCAAATCCTACAGAACTAACGGTGATATTATATGAAATTGCGGTGCTTTATACAAAAGAGGCAATGGAAAAAGATCCGATAGCTGAAAAAGCAGAATATAGAGATGCGATCAGAAAAACGAGAAATTGCGTGCAAGAATTATTCTCTACGTTAAATTTTGAATACGAAATATCAGGAAAGCTGTTAAGCCTGTACATGTATGTTAATCGGGAATTAATTCGTGCAGATATCAGAAAGAAAAGGGAGCCTCTGGAAAATGTAATTACAATCCTGCAGAAGCTCCATGATGCATATGAAAGTATCAGCGATCAGGATCAAACCGCACCTATCATGGAAAATACCCAGGCAGTATATGCCGGTTTAACTTATGGAAGGACAACTTTAAACGAGAACCTCTCCAATCAGGGAACCAATCGGGGTTTTCTGGTCTAAAGACTCTACAGGCAGCATATTTTCTTTTGCTGCCTGTGCTAATAAATATTTATAGCGCTTTAAAACTGAATTCACTTCGTAAATATAGCAGTCGATCAGATCCGGGTCCGTTACGTTATCAAATCCGGAATATGCAATTTCCAGATCAAATCTTGTTTTCTCCAAATCTTCTAAAATGGTATTTGCACCATAATGATCATGAATACCGCTGTTATCATAGGAACTGCGGCTATAATGCATTTTCATGAATCTACCTCCATTGTCAATGTTTGCCTTTTATTCAAAGTATAGGCAGAAGATGGAAAAGATATTCATGAAGATGTCTTTTTTTATATGTTTGTCATATTTAGAGCGGACAGACATATATTTAAGAGAAAGAATTAAGGAGCCGCTGATATGAGTCTGACTTTGGAAATATTTGCGATTATTATTATCTGTATTCTTGTTCTGGCAATTGGAGCATTAAAGAAGAAAGCAGAGTGGTTTTTACACATTTTACTGCGAAGTGTTGTGGGGACAGCTTGCATTTATTTTTTGAATCAAATCCTATTTGATTTGGGATATGGCGGGGGGATTAATATAAATCCATGTACTGTTTTGACATCTGGAATCCTTGGTATTCCTGGGGTTGCGGTTCTTTATGGTATTAATTTCTTTTTTTCTTTGTAACTTTTCACCAAAGATTTTAAGATTTAAAAAATAGTATTTACAAAATAAAATTCTATGACTATAATCAACTCACATTCAAGAATTCATTCGAGTTCTACAGTGTATCTGACTTTTTCTTGCCGTGAAAATGAACACGACATCGCAAACCGTTTTCGGTTAATTTCAAGTATCTATGGTAAAAAAATCTATACAAAGGAGATGATAATAAACTGATTTTATTAATTTTATTAGGACTTGCTGTTGTATTTGATCTGTCAACAGATAAAATACCAAACAAATTATTAGCTGCAGGGCTGCTTATTTTGTGTATACAAAAATGTTACAAGGACAGTCTGATTTCTTTGGGTGTCGGACTGATAACAGGAATATCGATATTTATCTTGCTCTATCCATTATTTAAATTGCGAGCATTGGGAGCCGGTGATATTAAACTGTTATGCATTATGGGGATTGCATTAGGAGTACATCTGGGATTCTTCTGCCTGGCAGCAGCATTTGTCTTGGGAGCAATGATTGGTGTGCTTAGGATTGTTTGGAAAAAAATGTGCGCAGAACAGTGGAATCGGAATACTAAGATACATTTTTCGATACCGATTTTCCTGTCATATATTCTACACGTAGGAGGTATTTATTGAAAAAAGAAATTTTGGTCTTATACGACAAAGACCAGTCATACATAGAAAAAATGCAGCACTTTTTTATGCAAAAGGATATACAGCCCTTTCGAATTTGCGTTTATACGAAGAAAGAGGCACTTGATAATCTGTTGAAAGAAGAATCAGTGAAGATTTTGATCGCTGCAGAATCGGTTTATGAGACCTGGATGGAAACTGTACTGGTACCGTTTTGCTTTTTGTTAACAGAAACAGGGCAGATTACAGAAACAAAATTAAAACATGTGGATAAATATCAATCCATGAATTGCATTTGGGGGATAATTCTAAATGTTTGTGCAATGGATCAGGAATTTAAAATTGCGAAGTCAGCATTGGGAAAACGCGGAAAATGCATCTCCTTCTATTCTCCGGAACATAGAGTATTACAAACAAGCAGTTCAATATGTATGAGTCGTTTGTTGGGAGAAAAAGGTAAAACTTTATACATAAATTTGGAACCGAACTCAGGCCTGAATTATTTATTTACAAGAAGTGCACAAAACGATTTGATGGACCTTCTGTATTTCTATGAATGTAATAAGGAGAAAATGTTTTTGAAATTAGATGCAATGTCCTGGAAGGAGGACTCCTTTTACATGCTGCCGTCAGTCAGATACTGTAAAGATTTTGAGGGGGTAGATGGTACTGTCTGGCTGGGGTTTTTGGAAGAAATCCTGCAGTATGGCAAGTTTGAGTATGTTGTTTTAGATTTGTCAGACGCCGTGCATGGTTTATTGGATATTTTGGAAGAAAGTGATATGATCATCCATTTAAAAAGACCAGAAAGAGAAATGTCGCAAATAGATATAGTAAAGGAAAGACAGTATCAAGATACCATAATGAGGGAAGAAGAAAGCAGTATCTTAAAAAAAGAAATAACTATAACGTTTCCGGCTATGGATACTGCGCCTGGAATGCTATGTAGTACGGGTAATGAAAACAGACTGATGAAGGTATTAAAAACACAGGTGTTAGAAAAACAGGAGTGGTACTGATGGTGGAAAAAGAACTTCTTCGTCGTGAATTATGGAATCGAATAGATTATTCCAGAGAAATTTCCGATGATGAAATACTGGAAATGATTGATGAGCTTATATTACAGGAAGTCAGAAAAGGAAAACTGTCTCTGGAAGAAAGAAAAAAACTTCGAACAGAATTGTTTCATGCGGTCCGAAAACTGGATATTTTACAGGATTTGGTGGATGATCCTGCAATTACGGAAATCATGATCAATGGAAAAGACCGCATTTTTGTAGAGAAAAAGGGGAAAATGGAACGATTAGATGCGGAATTTGATTCGGAAGATAAGTTGCAGAATGTTATACAGCAGATTGTGGCATCCTGCAATAGAGTAGTAAATGAATCTACACCGATAGTTGATGCAAGATTGGATAATGGTTCTCGTGTAAATATTGTTTTAAAACCGATAGCACTAAACGGACCAATTGTTACTATAAGAAGATTTCCGGAAAAACCAATTTCCATGGAGGACTTAATAGCATATAGATCAATTAATCGGGAACTGGCAAATTTCCTGCAAAGGCTGGTGAGAGCAAAATATAACATTTTTGTCAGTGGAGGTACGGGATCCGGAAAGACTACATTTTTAAATGTGCTTTCCAATTTTATTCCGGCGGATGAACGTATTATTACAATTGAAGACAGTGCTGAATTACAGTTGTTTCAAATAGAAAATCTGGTTAGTTTGGAAACCAGAAATGCCAATGTGGAGAATTGTCGTGAGATAAGTATCAGAGATCTGATTAAGACATCACTAAGGATGCGTCCAAGTCGCGTGATTGTAGGTGAAGTACGTGGCGGAGAGGCATTGGATATGTTGCAGGCTATGAATACAGGGCACGATGGAAGTATGTCTACCGGTCATGCCAATAGTGCCAAAGACATGCTGGCACGACTAGAGACCATGGTGCTGATGGGAATGGACTTGCCACTATCAGCGATTAGACAACAAATAGCGGCAGGAATTGATGTGATAGTACATTTGGGAAGGCTGCGGGATAAGAGCAGGAAGATCCTGGAGGTTGTGGAAGTAACCGGGTATGCAGATGGAGAAATAACTCTTTCACCCCTATATCAGTTTGAGGAAAGGAAAAGTACAAGTGATGGGAATGTACAGGGAGAATTTGCACAAAAAAATAAAATGCAGTTCCTTCACAAATTACAGACGGCCGGATTGGGATGACTTATGGCTGATGCTGGAAGGAATTATGATAACCTGCTTGTTGGGGTATTTCTTTTATCGAAGTTTTTGGGCACTCCCCTTGTTGATGCCGATTACGTACTTTTATATGCGGGAACGAAAGAAAGAGAAGCAGGGGAAAGAAAGAGAACAATTGCGTGAGGAGTTTAAAGACATGATACAGGCAGTAGCAGCGAATTTAAATGCAGGATATTCCATTGAAAATGCAATTCGTGAAACATACAAGGATCTTAGCCTGTTATATGGAAGAAAGAGCAGAATCTGTCAGGAAGTCAATAAGATTTATATTGGCTTAGACAATAACAGAAGTTTTGAAGAGATGATGATGAGATTTGCGGAAGAAACGGATCTGGAAGAGATCAGACAATTTGTGAATGTGTTCACAATTGCAAAGAAAAGTGGAGGAAGTCTACATGCCATAATTAGTGATTCTGTAGCAACAATAAGCGGAAAACTGGAGGTAGAAAGAGAAATACAGGTTATGATCAGTTCAAAAAAACTGGAACAAAAAATAATGAATTTAATTCCTTTTTTAATTATTTTCTATATAGAAATTACATCGAACGGTTATTTTGATATTTTATACCATAATGTCTTAGGAATTGTCATAATGACGATTTGTCTTGTTCTATATCTTGCCGCATATCTGGCAGCTAAAAAAATGATTTCCATACAAGTATGACGGGAAGTGAAAAATGATTGCAGTTTATGTTGGAATCCTTATAGTACTGGTTTTGTTGCTTTTGTTACTGGGAAAGCAGGGAGAGAGTACGAAACATGGGGTTGAAAAATACCTGGATAATACCGCAGAGGTAATATTGAAAAAATTAATATGTCTTTCAAATGAAAATGCATTTATAAGAAAGACAGTAAAAACATATTTATTTCAAAATAAAACACGTCGCATTATGACATTTCTTGTTCCTGAGCATATGCTGGATAAGGCTGTGTTTTCACATACGGTTCAGAAGATCAAATGGTTTTTACTGCTCCTTCTGTTAGGAGATTTGCTGGCCGTGTTTATCGGTTTTGGAAAAAACGGAAGTATAGAAGATAACAATATAATATCCAGAGGCTCATATGGAGAAGGTAACCGGGACATTTTATTAAAAGCAGAACTAACTGATGGAACGGTAATTGGTCCGATTGATATTACTGTCGGAGAACAACAATATACTACAAAAGAGTTGAATACCTTATACCAAAAGGCAGTTATAGAATTGGAAGACCTTATATTAGGGGAAAATACCAGTTTGGATAAAGTAGAGTACAGGCTGAATTTTCCCGGTTATATCACAAATTATCCATTTGATATTTCGTGGGAATGTAGTGATTATTCATTGTTAAACAGTGATGGTGATTTTGGTAATAGAGCCGCACCTGATTGCGGGGAAATTATGACTCTTACGGCAACCTTTCGCTACTACGAATTTTGTGCTTTTCGAGAGATACCGATCAAGATATATCCCCAAAAGATAACGGCTAAAGAAAAAGAAGAAAAAGACATCAAGTTACTATTAGAAGGGAAGGAGAGCAAAAACAGAACAGAAACAGAGTTTCAATTGCCAAATCAATGGAAAGGAAAACTTATTACATGGAAAGAAGTACAGACAGATCATGGTGGTTTGATCTTGATTCTGGCGATTATCGCAGGATGCCTTATCAGTGTAGCTAAAGAGCAGGAATTGACTACAGCTTTGGAAAAACGTAATCAGGAATTGCTGCGGGATTATCCGGAGATAGTCAGTAAGCTGACTTTGTATATGGGTGCAGGATTAAGTATCAAAGGAGCTTTTCAGAAGATTGGCAGGGATTATGAGAAAAACAAACAGAAAACTGGTAAAAAACAGATCGTTTACGAAGAAATTATATATACAAATCATGCAATGGAAACAGGAACATTGGAAGGAAAAGCTTTTGAAGAATTTGGCAAAAGATGTGGAATATCCTGTTACATTAAATGCAGTGCTCTTTTAGTACAAAATCTGTCAAAGGGCGGAAATAGTTTGTTGTTTCGTCTACAGGAGGAAGTAGAAAATGCATTTGAAAATAGAAAGAAAAATGCAAGGAAAATGGGAGAAGAAGCAGGGACAAAGCTATTATTTCCTATGTTAGCGATGTTATGTGTGGTAATGATTATTATTCTGGTTCCTGCATTTATAGGGTTTTCTGCATAAGACAGTTATCAAGAAAATATAAGAAAAAGGAGAAATTAAAAGAATATGAAAAAGATGAAAAAGAAAACAAATAATAAGTTTCCGAAAGAAAGAGGACTGATGGAATTTCTCTCTGAAGAAGATGGCATGGGGACAGTAGAAGTGATTTTGATTATTGTGGTTCTCGTGGGATTGGTCATTATATTTAAAAAGCAATTAACAACAATCGTAAACAACCTGTTTGATAAAATCACATCACAGACCAATACCATATGAGAAAATCGCTAGAAGGATATTTGACAATATTTATCACTTTGATCCTGGGAATTTCAATTTCTCTTGTGTTAACAATGGTAGAAGGGGCGAGGATCAGCACTATAAGAATGGAAACAGCGTGTGCTGGTGATATTGCTCTGCAATCTGTGCTTGCAGAGTATCATAGGGAACTTTGGTCACAGTATGATCTGTTTTTTATCGATACGTCATATGGGGGAGAACAACCGGATATTCATAATACAGAAGAGAGAATACGTTGTTATATGAACGAAAATTTTCGTGTACAGAATAGTCTTGTGTTGAATCCGATGGAAAAAGTTCGGGATTTTTTGGCATTAAAGGCAGAGCAGGTTCAGCTTGAAGAGATATACACAGCTACTGATTTAAACGGAAAAATATTGAGAAGACAAGCTACAGAATATATGAAACAGAAATATGGGTTAGATATGTTGGAGTCGGTAACAGAATCAACGCAGGAATTGGATGCTGACTGGATGAGAGAAAACTTGGCTGAGGAAAAGCGGAATCAGGTTAAACAGCAAATCGATGCAATAGAATTGCCAAAACGACAAAGAGAGGACGGCAGCTGGGAGGAGGTTCCACTGGATAATCCGGCGGATCATGTGACCGAAATAAGAGACAAATGTTTTTATGGAGGCGCTATTCTAGCTTATGTGTTGGGAAACAATGTTACCTTATCTACAGAGTCGGTTACGTTAGCGGAATACTTTTCCTATCGCAAAAAATTAAACGGAAATGGTATGAATCCGGAACTTAATTGGGAAGAAAGCATAGGGGATAAGTTCCTGTTTCAAAAATATCTTATGGAAAAGACGGGATCATATCGTGCCGGTAAAGAAAACAGTAGGTTGAAGTATCAGAAGGAATATTTGTTAAATGGGGAAGCGAGTGATCTGGAGAATCTGAAAAAAACGGCAGTAAAGCTGGTTCGGTTTCGGGAAGTAGTAAATGTGGCATACATTTTCACAGATAAAGGAAAATGTTCGGAAGCAAGAACAGTGGCTGCCATATTGACAGCAATCATGTTAAAACCTGAGTTTCTGGAACCGGTTACAGATTCTATTCTGCTGGCATGGGCGTATATGGAAAGTCTTCAAGATGTCAGGTGTCTGATGCAGGGTGGAAAGGTGCCAATTGCTAAAACAGCAGAAACATGGAAAACGGGTTTACTTGGAAGTTTGCTTGGCAGCAGTCTGCGGGATGAAAACGGTTCTTCAGTAAGAGGGTTGACTTATGATGAGTATCTGGAAATATTCTTGTTAAAGATGAATTTAGATTTGAAAACCAGAAGATTTATAGATCTGATTGAAATGGATATCCGAAAAACAATGGGAAACCAGTGGTTTAAGATGGATGGTTGCATTGAAGGATTGAAAGCAATGATACAAGTGAGCAGTCAATACGGTTATCACTATCAGATGGAAAGAATATACGGGTATCAATAAGAGTAAAACGGGGTGGTATATTGTGATGCTTTCCTTTCACAGCAGGGAAATTCAACTGAATAACAGAAAACTAATACACAAATTAAGGATTTCAAAGTCTCTCCAGGCATTTCGAAAAATTCGATTATATTTCACACTCCTCAAAAAGCCATATTTTAAAGTAGAAGTTCCAATGTATGAAAGGATGGCATCACAGTATATTACCCAAGGCGGTATTACAACAGCTGTAGATGGCAGTATGACAGTCGAAGCGGCTATTATATTACCACTGTTTATTTTTTTCTTCTTAAATCTTGTATCTTGTTTTCAAATCTTAAAAATACATAGCGATATGGAACAGGCTTTGCATCAGACAGGTCAGGAACTCACTGTTCAGGCTTATGCATACCGGGAGATTGACGGGGCGCCGGAACATCAGTTGAAATCTGTGTTGCAGGCTGGATTTACAGAGTTATATGTAAAAAATGAGGTAATAAAATATCTGGGAAAAGAAAAAATTGAAAACTCACTTATTGTAAAAGGTATTTCGGGGTTGGATTTTTCCAGATCACAAATCCTTATAAATCAGGATGATTTAATTTTGATACAGGTAAATTACGCAGTAAAACCCATGATACCTATGCTCGGCTTTGGAAAAATATGTTTATCTAATAGGTTTTATGGAAAGGCATGGACCGGATATTCTATGAATCAAATGGATTTGAATATTGGTGGTGTTCCATATGTATATATAACAGAATATGGGAAGTCGTATCACACACAACGAAATTGCACACATTTAACGCTTTCAATTGAGCAGATTACATTAGAGGATCTGGATATGCAGAAAAACAGTAATGGTGAAAATTACTCATGCTGTGAAATTTGTGGATCAGTCCAAATAAGTCAAACGATATTTATAACAGAAGAAGGAAATCGTTATCATAATAATATTTTATGTAGCGGTTTGAAAAGAAGTGTTTATGCCATTCCGCTGTCAGAAGTGGAAAACCGGCAGAAGTGCTCCAGATGTGGAGGAGAAGTATAGATGAAAATGATAATTGTTGTATTGCTTTTGTTAGTTTTGGCGGTTTGTGACCTGCGTTATCAAAAAATACCCTGTAAACTTTTAGCAATTTATGGAATCACCTTATTGATATTGAGCGGATTGTTTTATCTGGAATCATTTGGACTAAAAGGATTATTAAAAATGGCTATTGGAATGCTACCGGGATTGATTTTATTGGTATTAGCTTGTCTTTTTAAGCAGGAAATCGGGAAAGGTGACGGCTTGGTCCTTCTTTTTCTTGGAGCTACTATTGGTGGAAAGGCGTGTATGCTTGTGATGTTTGCAGGATTATTTATGGCATCCATAGTAGGAATTTTTTTGATGATATGTAAAAAAGGCAGCAGAAAAACAAGATTGCCATATATACCATTTGTTTTGCTGGGATATATTTTAACCAGCAGTTTAAAAGTTGTATAAGGAGAAAAAATGAAATGTGAGGATGGATACTTTACGATTGAGGCAACGTTATTGATGCCAGTGATCATAATGGTAATATTGTTTCTTTATTATGTTTCTTTTTATTTGTACGACTGCTGTTTGTTGTCCCAGGATGCCTATTTAGTGGTGCTGGAAGGCGGCAGAAATATGTATGATGATACTGAAACGGCAACGCAGAAGGCACAAAGTATGATAAATCAACAATATTTTGACAAATATATGTCATGGAAAGCTAATAAGAATGAGTTATACGTGGACGACAAGAATATAACAGTAATACAATCAGGACAAGTTAGAGTTCCTATGTTTTCCAAACATTTTTGGAAATTTGAACGTCAAAATTTTTTTATAAAGGTGAAGAGAGAGGGAAAGAGAAGAGATCCTGTGACTTTTATTCGTAATTGTAGGAAAGTGATGAAATTGTTGGAATGACCAAAGTGAAATAGGTATATCAGAATGATTACATGCGAAAAGGAGATTGCTATGGAACTGGAATATAGAAAAGAAGGAAATAGAAATTACATTAGATATCGAAAAAATAGCGCGGAAAACGAAATTTTTACGGCAAGGATGCTGGAACAAAATAATATTCCGGGATTATTAAAGACATTTTGTAAAAATATAAATGATGAACAGTTCATATATTATGATATTACTTCCTTGCAAAGTTTGGAGAATATATTGCTAAAGAAAAGCATGAATGAAGATGACATGAATGCTTTGTTTCATTCCTTACAAACCGTTAACTGTAAGATGGAAGAATATCTTTTAGATACAGAAATGCTAATAATAAAAGAAAATTGTATCTTCTATAATCTTGATACAAAAGAATTCCTTTTTTTGTGCGATCCTTATGAAAAAGAGGAGAAAATAGAACAATGGGGAGATTTTGTAGAATATTTGATAACAAAAACGGATATAGAAAATGTAACATTACTGGAAAAAATATATAGTGTGTATGATCATGTTATGAATAATACATTTACTGTTCAGAAAATGATATCCATTATGTTGGATCCGAGGAAAGAAGAAAAACAGGAAAATCCAGAACCTATTGAAGCGGAAACAATCAATATAGCAGTAGTTGAAAAGATTGCGGAAACCGAGAGTATAAAAAGTGGAAATTTATTTATGGATAACTGGATGAAAATACTTTCGTTTTTTTGTGTCGCATCAGGGATTTATTTTATATTCCTGTTCTTTTATTATGATTTGACGGGTAAAGAACAATTACTGGTATGCAGTGGTTTTGTAGCTGTCATTGTTACCGGCATTTTATCGATGCTCTTTCAAAAAAAGAATAAGCAACAGGATAAAAGCATAAAAGATACAGATATGCTTTTGGAAAAAGAAGAAAATCAAACATCAGAGATTCCTCATACTGAAAAAGAGTGGAAACTGGTATTAGAAGAAAACAAAGGACAGGAGATTTCTGATACTGAAGGAAAAACCCAGTTTATTATTCCGGATCCGGAGGAATTGGAGGATAAATTATATGGGATTGGAAAAAACAAGAAGATAATCACATTGGATAAAATGCCTTACATTATTGGAAAAGCGAAGGATCTTGTTGATTTTGCATTAAAAGATGGTTCAGTTAGTCGTATTCATGCGAAGATAACAAAGTATAATGGAAAAACGTTTTTGACAGATATGAATTCTACCAATGGAACCTTTCGAAATGGTCTCAGACTGGAGCCAAATGAAAGAATAGAAATTGAAAAAGAGGACGAAATACGTTTGGGGAAACTGGAATTTGTCTATCGTTGACAGTAAAAAATAGAAATGTTACGATTCCTGTAATGCAAAGAAAGGAATCATAACATGAAAAAGCAACTTGACCAATATTTACTTATGCAGGGATACCAAAAAATTGTATCAAATTTACCGGAATTTACGATGTATTTTCGCGTGGAAACGGCATTTGTGAATTTGTTGTTTTTGATTGACTATCGAAACGAACTATACATCACCACAGATCAGTATGATGAGATCAAGAAAAAAATGAAAGCTCTTTTTGTAGAAAAAGGGATTCGGGAAATTCATACATTGTCACTGATTCTTACGGAGAACTGTGAAAAGGCTGAGCAGTTGGTTAAACAGGATTCTTTTGCTTGGATCATTAACAAAACTAATAGACAATTGGTTATTCCTGTGGATAAGACAGAGGATTATTATGGTTTTCGTGGACAACTGCAGGAATTTTTGAAACACTTGCCAGAAGAAATAGAAGAATTAGCGGATGAAGAAATAGTATTCAATAAAGAAAAGCAGGTAGCAGGTATTAAAGTTAAAAGAAAAGCTATGCCCTGGATGACAATTGCTTTGGTAACAGTTAATGTGATCATCTATCTCTTATGTGCATTGTCGGGAAATGTGTTATATAATATAGGAGTATTCGATAAAATAGCGATTTTGCAAAACGGAGAATATTATCGAATTATTAGCTCGATGTTCTTGCATGCGGATGTTTCGCATATTTTTAGCAATATGTTGATTTTATTCTTGGCTGGAGAATTAGTAGAGCGACATCGTGGACATCTTTGGTTTGCAATATACTATTTTGCTGCTGGTATAGGTGGAAATCTTTTGTATTTATACTATGAAATAATGAGCGACGACTATACAGCGTCATTAGGCGCAAGTGGAGCGGTTTTTGGAATTGTCGGAGCGATACTGGCCTTGACGATCCTATCAAAGGGGAAATTAGAGAGTGTAACAATCGGAAGAGTTGCTTTTATGATTTTCTATTCCGGTTATTCTGGACTGACAAGTTCGTATGTAAACAATGTGGCCCATTTGGGCGGTGTAGTAACGGGATTTGTAGTGGCAATTGTTGTAGAAATTTTCCGAAAAATAACAAAACGCGAAAAGAGGAAAAAACATGAAGGTTAACATTTATTATGGCGGACGAGGAATAATGGATGATCCGACTTTGTATGTAATCAATAAAATGCAAACTGTTCTGGAAGAACTTCATGTGACAGTTGAACGCTTTAATCTTTATGAGTTGAAAAATAATATTGTGACTTTACCACAAACGATAAAGACCGCTGATGGTATTATTTTGGCCACAACTGTTGAGTGGTATGGAATAGGCGGATATATGCAGCAGTTTTTGGATGCCTGCTGGTTATATGGTGATAAAGAGAAAATAGCAAAAACATACATGTGTCCTGTAGTTATGTCCACAACATATGGTGAGCGTGAGGGTAAATTGAATTTGGCAACTGCGTGGGAGATCTTAGGCGGTTTGCCATGTAGCGGATTGTGCGGTTATATTGCAGATGCTGCGACACTGGAGGTAAAAGAAGACTATATAACGATCATTGAGAAAAAAGCAGAGAATATGTATCGCACTATAAATCAAAAACTTTCCAGTTTCCCGGCAAGTAACCAGGCCGTTAAACAAAAAATATCAATTACCAAGAACTATGATCTAACGCCACAGGAGTCAGAGCAGTTATCCCAATATGCTTCTGATGATACATATGTACAAAAACAAAAAGAAGATATTCAGGAATTAACCAGTCTATTTAAAAACCTGATGGAGGGCGGCAATGGAGCAAAAGTCTCTAACTATGTTGATGCCTTTAAAAAATGCTTTAAACCTGTAGCTGGATTTAAAGCTTCCTATAATATTATAGTAGGTGATAATGAAGATACAGTATCACTTCGGATAAACCAGACTGATATTCAATGTGAACCGAAAGCTTTGGCAACGGCAGATGTTGAAGTATCGATGGGGAAGGAAGCGATGGAGGAAATTTTGTCCGGCAATACTTCCTTTCAACTTACATTCATGTCTGGAGCAATGAAATTAAAAGGTGATTTTATGGTACTTCGTACACTAGATCAACTTTTCCCTTTTACAGATCAGAAAAAACAGCTTTAAGGAGGCGGTTATCATGACTTATCAGGAAGTATTGGAAAATGCAAGAAAGTGCAGTGGACCTTATTGCAAGGCGTGTCCGGTTTGTAATGGAATGGCATGTAAAAATACGGTTCCGGGACCGGGGGCAAAAGGAATAGGAACAGGATTCATTCGAAACTATGAAAAATGGCAGGAAATCTGTGTTAACATGGATACTATCTGTGAAAATAGAGCTGTGGATACTACGTATGAAATATTTGGTCAAAAGTTCGAACTACCGGTATTTGCTGCACCGGTTGGAGCAATGCAGCTTCACTATGGGGATAAATATGATGATCTAACATATAATGATATTTTAGTTGCAGCATGTGATGACGCTGGAATTGCAGCTTTTACCGGAGATGGAACGAATCCAGCTGTTGTAGAAGGTGCTGTAAAAGCAATTGCAAAGAATCATGGACACGGTGTTCCCACGATTAAGCCATGGAATCTAGCAACGATAAAAGAAAAAATGGAATTAGCAAAAAATGCAGATCCTTTTGCAATTGCCATGGACATTGATGCGGCAGGTCTTCCTTTCTTGAAGAATATGCAGCCACCGGCAGGCAGTAAAACGGTTGATGAATTGAAAGAGATTGTGACTATGGCAGAAAAACCTTTCATATTAAAGGGAATCATGACTGTAAATGGTGCAAAAAAAGCCCTGGAAGCTGGTGCATCTGGAATTGTTGTTTCAAATCATGGAGGACGAGTACTAGATCAGTGTCCATCAACAGCAGAGGTATTGCCTGAAATTGTAGCGGCAGTCGGCGACAAGATGACTATTATGGTAGATGGCGGTATTCGTACTGGTATGGACGTCTTTAAAGCTCTTGCACTTGGAGCAGATGCAGTTCTGATTGCAAGGCCTTTTGTTACTATGGTTTATGGTGGTGGTGCAGAGGGTGTGAAAATTTACGCAGACAAGTTAAAAGCTGAACTTTCTGACACTATGGCAATGTGTGGTGCACACTCATTAAAAGAGATTAACAAATCCATGGTGCGATAAAATAAGGAGACTAATAAATGAAAGAAACAGATTGTATTTTTTGTAAAATTGCAAATGGTGAAATTCCTTCTAAGACAATTTATGAAGATGGTGAGTTTCGTGTTGTTTTGGATTTGGGACCGGCGACAAAGGGACATGCACTAATTCTACCCAAGGATCATTTTTCTGATATATATGAAATACCGGAAGAAAAAGTAGCATCAGTCATGAAATTGGCGAAAAAATTAACGAAACAGATGACTGAAACATTGAGATGTGATGGTTTTAATATTGTACAGAACAATGGAGAAGCTGCCGGACAGACAGTAATGCATTATCATTTACATCTTATTCCGCGTTACAAGAATGATGGACAGCATATTTTATGGAATCCGACAGAACCAACGCAGGAAGAACTGGAAGAAATTAGAAAGATTATTACCCAAGAATAAAGGAATAGTGGATATCATATGAGAACGATTCAAGTATCAGATATAACAACCAACATAAAAGAAATGTGTATAGAGGCCAATCATTTTCTTGCAAAAGACATGAAAGAGGCTTTGCAACATGCCTGTGCAGAAGAGAAAAGTAGCCTGGGTAAACAGATTCTTGGACAACTAGAGGAGAATCTACAGATAGCTTCAACTGATATGATTCCAATTTGCCAGGATACCGGTATGGCTGTTATCTTTATGGAAATTGGTCAAGAAGTTCATTTTGAGGGCGGGGATTTAGAGGCTTCAATAAATGAAGGTGTGAGACAGGGTTATGTAGAAGGTTATTTGAGAAAATCAGTCGTTGATGATCCTCTTATAAGAAAAAATACAAATGATAATACACCGGCGGTAATACATTATACAATTGTTTCGGGAGAACAAGTGAAAATCACAGTAGCACCCAAGGGCTTTGGTAGTGAAAATATGAGCAGAATTTTTATGCTTAAACCGGCAGATGGGATAGATGGTGTTAAAGAAGCAATACTAACGGCAGTACGAGAGGCGGGGCCTAATGCCTGTCCACCTATGGTGGTTGGAGTAGGAATCGGTGGTACCTTCGAAAAATGTGCAGAATTAGCGAAAAAAGCGTTGACCAGGCCGATAGATCAACATTCGGATATCCCATATGTTAAAGAGATGGAGACAGAGTTGTTAGAAAGGATTAATAAGACAGGGATTGGTCCGGGAGGACTTGGCGGAACAATAACTGCGTTGGGAGTTAATATCAATACTTATCCAACACATATAGCCGGACTGCCTGTAGCAGTGAACATTTGTTGCCACGTAAATAGACATGCAATTCGGGTTTTATAAAGCTGTTTCTTCTATATATATAGGTGCATCCAAAACATGAAATACTAAATGTGGAATTTTTAGGGAAAGGATACAATTATGAATAAAAATATAACAGCGCCTTTGGATCCGAATGTAATAAAAGATTTGAACGCAGGAGATATGGTTTTTATATCAGGAATTATATATACGGCTCGTGATGCAGCTCATGAAAGAATGGATGAAGCTTTAAATAAAGGTAACGAACTTCCTTTTAATATAAAGAATAATGTGATTTATTATATGGGACCATCACCGGCAAGAGAAGGAAGACCTATTGGATCAGCCGGTCCAACAACAGCAAGCAGAATGGATAAGTACACACCGAAACTTTTGGATCTTGGATTGGGTGGAATGATTGGTAAAGGTAAAAGAAGCGATGCAGTTAAAGAAGCAGTTATTAGAAACGAAGCAGTATATTTTGCCGCAATAGGAGGCGCAGGCGCTTTGCTGTCAAAGGCAATAGTAAGTTCAGAAGTGATTGCTTATGATGATCTTGGAACAGAAGCAATCAGAAAACTTGAGGTTTTAAATTTTCCAGCAATTGTTGTGATTGATTCGAAAGGAAATAATTTATATGAAACAGCCATAAAAGCGTATTGCGAAATATAATGCTAAAAAGGCTAAAAATGAATTGACAAACAAAAGTGATTTGGTTATAATAACAATTGCGTCACATTTGACGACTAACTTTATATTGGTAGAGGATAAAGTTCGGACTGTGGAGAAATACTCAAGAGGCCGAAGAGGCGCCCCTGCTAAGGGTGTAGGTCGGGCAACCGGCGCGAGGGTTCAAATCCCTCTTTCTCCGTTTATTCTACTGCAGGATGAATTCTCGTAAGAGAATCATTTCCGAAGAACTATGTTTCCGCGGAAATAAAAGAATCAGATTTTGGTGGTTCTTAAAGGAAACAAGTTCTTTTTTTGCCTCGTAAATTTAAAAAACAAATTGTTTTAAAAATTTACAAAAATCGGGTTGACAAGCAAGTTGATTCGATGGTAGAATAAAACTCCACTCGCCCAAACGAGCGGTACAAAATCTAAAAAGCGATGAATGCGAAAGCAAATCAAAGCAAAAAAGATTTTAAAAAAAGTATTGACATCAGATAAGACACATGATATTATATCAGAGTTGCGTCTGACAGAGATACAACAAAAGCAATAAGACGAACCT